>NZ_BAAAGU010000031.1:0-83481 GCF_039524635.1 Streptomyces thermocarboxydovorans
TTGCAGCTGCACGCACCAGACCCCGCTCACCGGTGCTGACAAGGCGCCGGCGATTCCCGCAGGCTGATCCAAACGAGAGGCCCTTAGGGTCCGCCGGCCCACCCGGCGCTGGTGCCTCAGGAGCTGGGGAGCTGTTGGCCGTAGTCCAGGGTTTCGTCCTTGGTGGGCTTCTTGAGGGGGAAGTCGGCGCCCCAGGACGAGAAGGTGAGGACGCCGGCCTTGCCGGCGCGGACCAGGCGGAGGGGGAACGGCTGGCCCTCGAGGGAGACGTCGAGCGTGCCGCCGGAGCCGTCGTCGCCGGTGATCCGGATGGTGCGCACGCCCGCCTGCTCGTGGTGGCCGTCCGTGGCCAGCTTGCCGTGCAGGGTCAGCAGCCCGCCGAGCAGCACGTCCTTGTCGGTGAAGCCGCTGAACTTCTTGTACGAGGGGTCGCCCTTGGGCACCTTCACGTACTTCTCGGCGAGCTTCGCGGCCGCCGCGGCGTCCGCCTTGGTGCCGCCGCCGTCCTCGCCCTTGCCGTCCTGGCCCCAGAACTCGGCGCCGGCCTTCAGGAACAGCTCGTCGCCCACCCGCAGCAGGCGGAACGTCTCGCCCTCGGTGGTGACCGACCCGATCCCGCCCTCGGACTTCACCCGCATGTCGAGCTTGTAGGTGCGGCCCTTGGTGACCACGGTGCCGTGCAGCCGGACCGTGTCGACCGACGCGGCGGCCTTCTGGGTGCGGCTCTGGATCTCCTCGGGGGACAGCTTGCCGACGCCGTTGGTGCCCTCGTTCGGATCCTCGGAGCACCCCGTGAGCCCCGTCCCCGCCACCAGCAGTACACAGACGGCGAGCGCCGGCGCGGCCCAGCGCGGACGGCCCTGGGAGATCGGAATCACAGGTGCGGCTGCCTCTCTGACGGGGACCTGAACGGCGTACCGCAGAGTACCGGGGGCACACGACCCGGACGGAGCCAGTCCGTACGGACCGGCCGCCTGAGCACGGCCGATCAGGACGGGCTAGCCTGAAGCCCACCCGAGCGGGCAATTCGTATAAGCCGACGCACCAGGCAGTCCCCGTAACGAACACCCCGCATGAGAAGGAGACGCGGCCATGGCAGCGGGCGCCCCCCGGTTCTTCGTCTCGCACCTGTCCGGTGTCGCGGTCTTCGACCCGACCGGCGACCAGGTGGGGCGGGTGCGCGATCTGGTCGTCATGCTGCGGGTCGCCCGGCGGCCGCCGAGGCTGCTGGGGCTGGTCGTCGAACTCGCCACCCGGCGGCGCATCTTCCTGCCCATGACCCGGGTGACAGCCGTGCAGGCGGGGCAGGTCATCACCACCGGTGTGCTCAATGTGCGGCGCTTCGAGCAGCGGCCCACCGAGCGGCTGGTCTTCGGCGAGCTGCTGGACCGGAGGGTGACGCTGGTGGAGACCGGCGAGGAGGTCACCGTCCTCGACCTGTCGGTGCATCAGCTGCCCGCCCGCCGGGAATGGGAGATCGACCGCGTCTTCGTGCGCAAGGGCAAGAAGGGCGGGGCCTTCCGGCGCCGCAAGGGCGAGACGCTGACCGTCGAGTGGTCGGCCGTCACCGGCTTCACGCTGGAGGAGGAAGGGCAGGGCGCCGAGAACCTGCTCGCCACCTTCGAGCAGCTGCGCCCCGCCGACCTCGCCAATGTGCTGCGCCACCTCTCCCCCAAGCGGCGGGCCGAGGTCGCCGCCGCCCTGGACGACGACCGGCTGGCCGACGTGCTGGAGGAGCTGCCGGACGACGACCAGATCGAGATCTTCATGAAGCTGGCCGAGGAACGCGCCGCCGACGTGCTCGGCGCCATGGACCCCGACGACGCCGCCGACCTGCTCGCCGAGCTGCCCGAGGACGACAAGGAACGCATGCTGAGCCTGATGCGGCCGGGCGACGCCGCCGACATGCGGCGCCTGATGTCGTACGAGGAGCGCACCGCGGGCGGCCTGATGACGACCGAGCCGATCGTCCTGCGCCCCGACGCGACCGTCGCCGACGCCCTCGCCCGGATCCGCAACCCGGACCTGTCCCCGGCGCTCGCCGCCCAGGTGTACGTCTGCCGCCCGCCCGACGAGACGCCCACCGGCAAGTACCTCGGCACGGTGCACTTCCAGCGCCTGCTGCGCGACCCCCCGTACACCCTGGTCGGCTCGATGCTGGACGACGACCTGCAGCCGCTGGAGCCCGATGCGGCGCTGCCCGTCATCGCCGGGTTCTTCGCGACCTACGACATGGTGGCGGCGCCGGTGGTCGACGAGGCGGGCTCGCTGCTGGGGGCGGTGACCGTGGACGACTTGCTGGACCACATGCTCCCCGAGGACTGGCGGAGGACCGAGTTCCACCTCGACAAGGGGGTGGTCCCGGATGGCGCCTGAGCGCGACGGCGTGCGCGAGCGGCTGCCGTCGGGCGCCACCGCCGCCGGGCGGCCCCGGACGCCCCGGCTGGACCAGCCGCGCCCGCCGCGCCGGCGGATCCTGCCCGAGTGGGACCCGGATGCCTTCGGGCGGATGTCGGAGCGGATCGCCCGCTTCATCGGCACCGGGCGGTTCCTGGTCTGGATGACGGTCACGATCATCGTCTGGATCGTGTGGAACACGCTGCTGCCCGAGTCGGTGCGGTTCGACGAGTACCCGTTCATCTTCCTGACGCTGGCCCTGTCCCTGCAGGCGTCCTACGCGGCGCCGCTGATCCTGCTCGCGCAGAACCGGCAGGACGACCGCGACCGGGTCAATCTGGAGCAGGACCGCAAGCGCAACGAGCGCTCCATCGCGGACACCGAGTACCTGACCCGGGAGGTCGCCGCCCTGCGGATCGGGCTCGGCGAGGTGGCCACGCGTGACTGGATCCGCTCGGAGCTGCAGGACCTGGTCAAGGAGCTGGAGCTGCGGCAGAACGGGCACCGGGAGCACAGCGGGGCACTTCCGGCGATGCGCGCACAACGGCCTCCGGGACGTGACGCAGGCGACCACTGACGGGCTTACCGGCCGGTGTACCCGGCGCCGTACCATCGTACTCATGGCTACGGAAGACGCGGTGCGCGAGGCACTGGCGACGGTGAACGACCCCGAGATCAACCGGCCCATCACCGAGCTCGGGATGGTGAAATCGGTGGAGATCGGCGCGGACGGAGCGGTCGCGGTCACCGTGTACCTGACGGTGTCGGGCTGCCCGATGCGCGAGACCATCACCCAGCGCGTGCAGGATGCGGTCTCCCGCGTCGACGGCGTCACCCGTGTCGACGTCACGCTGGACGTGATGAGCGACGAGCAGCGCAAGGAGCTGGCCAACGCGCTGCGCGGCGGCCAGACCGAGCGCGAGGTCCCGTTCGCCAAGCCCGGCAGCCTGACCCGCGTCTACGCGGTCGCCTCCGGCAAGGGCGGCGTCGGCAAGTCCTCGGTGACGGTGAACCTGGCGGCGGCGATGGCGGCCGACGGGCTGAAGGTCGGTGTCGTGGACGCCGACATCTACGGCCACAGCGTGCCGCGCATGCTGGGCGCGGACGGCCGTCCCACGCAGGTCGAGAACATGATCATGCCGCCTTCGGCCAACGGGGTGAAGGTCATCTCCATCGGCATGTTCACCCCGGGCAACGCCCCGGTGGTCTGGCGCGGCCCCATGCTGCACCGGGCGCTGCAGCAGTTCCTGGCGGACGTCTACTGGGGCGACCTGGACGTGCTGCTGCTGGACCTGCCGCCCGGCACCGGTGACATCGCGATCTCGGTGGCGCAGCTGGTCCCGAACGCCGAGATCCTGGTGGTGACGACCCCGCAGCAGGCGGCGGCCGAGGTGGCCGAGCGGGCGGGCTCCATCGCCGTGCAGACCCACCAGAAGATCGTCGGCGTGGTCGAGAACATGTCCGGCCTGCCCTGCCCGCACTGCGGCGAGATGGTCGACGTCTTCGGCACGGGCGGCGGCCAGCTGGTCGCCGACGGCCTGACCCGCACCACCGGCACCAATGTCCCGGTCCTCGGCAGCATCCCCATCGACGTCCGCCTGCGCGAGGGCGGCGACGAGGGCAAGCCGGTGGTCCTCACCGACCCGGACTCCCCGGCGGGCGCGGCGCTGCGCTCCATCGCGGGCAAGCTGGGCGGCCGGCAGCGCGGCCTGTCGGGCATGTCGCTGGGGATCACCCCGCGCAACAAGTTCTGAGCGGGCCCGCCGCTCTCCACCAGTCCTCGGGCCATGCGAAGGGGCGCCGGTCACCGACCGGCGCCCCTTCGCCTCATGGCTCAGGTGTAGGCGGCGATGTCCTTCACCGCGGCGAAGCCCAGCCCGTAGGCGCTCATCCCGCGCCCGTACGCCCCTACGTGCACGCCCGCCTGGGTCGACCCGGCCAGCACCCACCCGAACTCGGACTCCCGGTAGTGGAACGGTGTGGGCACCCCGTCCACGGGGAGGGTCAGCGTCGACCACTGCTCCCCGGACAGATCGTCCGCCAGCGCCCACGCCGTCTCCGTCTGCTGCTCCAGCCAGTCGTCGCGCAGGGAGTGGTCCATCTGCCCCGGCCAGGTGAAGGACAGCAGCCCCACACCCGCCAGCCAGGCCGCGGAGGACACCGAGGTGGCCTCCAGCAGGCCTGTGCCGTCGGCGCTGCGCCGCACGGGGTTGGCCGCCACGGTCACCACGACCGCGAACTTCTCCTTGACCTCCTGGCCGGACGCGGCGGCGTGCTCGTTGCGCACCGTCGGCTCGTCGCCGTGCCCGAGGGACCCGTGCTCGACGGCCCCGTCGGCGGCCGTGCCGACCTGCATCAGCCAGCGGGGCCCGGTGAACGCCTCGTCCAGGCCGTACCAGGGAAAGGGCGCCCGCAGGTAGTCGTCGACCGCACGCCGGGCGGGGTGGACCTGTGGTCCGTCCTCCGCGGCCGGCGCCTGCGCGACTGCCCGACTCGTCGTCTCCATGATCCCGGACGCCTCCTCGCTCTCGTCGGACCGGGGCGGCCCGCCCCCCTACGGGCGTACTCGTCCGATCCGCACAACAACTCGGCAGCATAACCACCCTGTCGGCACACGGCCGGAAAGCGCCCGGCGCGTGGGCCGTCCGGACACCCGGATCAGGCCGTGCGGGGGCACATCGGAGTATGAAACGCGTCACGTACGCGGGGGCGTGCGCCCCGCGCGGGCGCAGGTCGGAGCGCGGCCGGTTCGCGCGCCGGACGGCGGGCGGCAGGGGTCAGGTGGCGTCCGCGTCGAACGGCGGCCGGTCGTCGGCGGGTCGCTTGGTCATGTCGACCCGGCCGCCGGAGGAGGACGCGGCGGCGGACGGGACGGACCCGGAGTCGGAGTCGCGTCCGTGGACGGCGTCCGTGACCTCGGCCATCTCCTTCTTCAGGTCGAAGCCGTTGCGGATCTCCTTCAGCCCCAGGTCGTCGTTCTCCAGCTGCTTGCGGATGAACGTCTTGGGGTTGAGGTCCTCGAACTCGAAGTCCTTGAACTCGGGGCCCAGTTCCTGCCGGATGTCCTGCTTGGCGCTCTCCGAGAAGTCGCGGATCTTCCGGATGGTGCGTGCCACGTCCTGGATGACCTTGGGCAGCTTGTCGGGTCCGAAGACGAGCACGGCGAGGATGACGAGCGTGACCAGCTCGAGCGGTCCTATGTCGTTGAACACTGCAAGCTCCTCGCGATCCCATCGGGCCGGGTCCACGGTACCCGGCCATCCGGTACCACCGGTACTGCACCGGACCCCTGCGTCTCAGTCGCCGTCGGAGGAGCCGAGCACCAGCGAGACGGTGCGCTCCTCGCCGTCCCGTTCCAGGGTGAGCTCCAGCCGGTCGCCGGGGCGGTGCGCCCGGGTCTTGACGATGAGTTCCTCACCCGAGTGGACGGGCCGGCCGTCGACCTTGGTGATGACGTCGCCGGGCTTGATCCCGGCCTTGTCGCCGGGGCCGCCGGAGACCACCGGCGGGCCGCCGTCGCTGCCCTTGGTGCCCACGCGGGCGCCGTCGCCGGTGTACTGCATGTCGAGGGTGATGCCGATGACCGGGTGGGTCGCCTTGCCGGTGTTGATCAGTTCCTCGGCGACGCGCTTGCCCTGGTTGATGGGGATGGCGAAGCCGAGGCCTATGGAGCCGGCCTGGCCGTCGGAGTCGCCGCCGGCGGAACGGATGGCCGAGTTGATGCCGATCACGCGGGCGTCGGCGTCCAGCAGCGGGCCGCCCGAGTTGCCGGGGTTGATGGGGGCGTCGGTCTGCAGCGCGTCGACGTAGGACACGTCGCTGCCGTCGCCCTTCTCGCCGCCCGCGGTGATGGGCCGCTCCTTGGCGCTGATGATGCCGGAGGTGACCGTCCCGGCGAGGTCGAAGGGGGCGCCGATGGCGACCACCGGGTCGCCGACCTTCACGTTGTCGGAGTTGCCCAGGGGCAGGGGCTCGAGCCCCTTGACGCCCTTGACCTTCACGACGGCCAGGTCGTAGCCGCTGTCCCGGCCCACGACGGTGGCCTCGGCGGTGTCGCCGCTGTGGAAGGTCACGGTGATCTCACCGTCGTCCCCGGCGGGCTCCACCACGTGGTCGTTGGTCAGGATGTGCCCGCGGGTGTCGAGCACGAAGCCGGTGCCCGTGCCGGCCTCCCCGCCGCCGCTGACGTGCAGGGTGACGACGCTGGGCAGCGCCCGCTCCGCGATACCGGCGACGCTGTCGGGATCCCGCTCGACGTCCTCCTTCGCGGCCTGCGGCAGCTCCACCGCGCCCACCCCGCCGTTGCGTTCGAGGTATGCGCCGACGAACCCTCCGGCCAGCCCGCACAGCAGCGCGAAGACCAGCAGGAAGCCGATGAGGAACCTCGCCCGCCGCTTGCGCCGCCGCTGCTCCGTCTCGACCGGCTCACCGTGCAGCTGGAGCGGAGCGGCCGCAGCGGCAGCGGCCCAGGGGTCGTAGCGCCGCCAGGGATCGGGGGCGGCGGATCCGGGGGCGCCGGGGGCGCCCGAAGGCTGCCCGGCGGCGCCGGGAGCGCCCGGGGCCTGCGCGGGTGCGGCGGCGCCCGAGGCCTGCGCGGGGACGCCGGGGATGCCTGGGACGCCGGGGGCCTGTGCTGGGACGCCGGGGGCCTGTGCTGGGGCGCCGGGGGTGGGGGCGGCCTGCTGCGGGGCGGTGGCCTGCGGGACGGGAGCCTGCGGGGCGGTGGCCTGCGGGACGGGAGCCTGCGGGGCGGTGGCCTGCGCGGGGATGCCCACCGGGGCGTGACCGCCCGGCGCGGGCGCGGGCGCGGGGGCGGGGGCGGGGGCGTGGGGAGCCTGGGCGGGCATGCCCTGTGCGGGCACCGGGGCGGGGGCCTGCTGCTGCGGGCCGCCTGGGTGCCCCGCGAGGGGCGGTACGGCGATCCCGTGGGCCGGCGTGGTCGCCGGGTGCTGCACGGGCGGTGCCGGGGCCCAGGGGCCGGGCTCGCCGTACGGCGGGGTGTTGTAGGGGTCGGGGTCGTGCAGCGGCTTCTGCCGCCGCTCGCCAACGGGAGCCGCAGACGCGCCGTGCGCACCGGACGGGCCCGACGTACCGGACGACGCCGCCGGGGCCGCCGCCGACTCCGTTCCTGCCGCCGCCGACCCGTGCTGCCCGTTCTCCGAGCCCTCAGCCACAGCCGAGGACTCGGCCGCCTCCGCGGCCCCGGCCGGCTCGTGGACCCGGGCTGGAGACCTGTGCTGCCCGGACTCCCCGCTTTCGACCTCACTCGCCCCCGAGGACTCAACCGCCCCCGGAGCCCCGCCCGTGCGTATGGCCTGCTGCTCGGCGGTCGCTGCGCCGCCGGGGGCTTCCGGTACCGGCGGGGCCGGGGTGGCCGGGCGCTCGAGTTCGTAGTCGCCTTCGTGGTCGCGCCGGCGCTCGTTATCGGCGGGCCGCTGCGGCCGGGCCAGTTCGAAGTCGGCGTCGGCGGGCCGGGGCTCGCTTCGGGCCGGCTCCGGCGTGCCCTCCCGTTCCCCCGACGGCCCCGGCTTCCCCTCGTTCATGCTCTCCCCGCAGCTGGTCACGGCCGGCCTGTCGGTCCCGGCCGCAGATCATCGACTCCGTGGCGCGCTCGGGCCAGGCCCGGCGCGCCTGATGGATTCAATCAGGTCTGTGCGCCCACGCGCAGGGGGCGATTCAGCGAACCGTGCGGGAGGACGGCGTGGGTCCGGCCGTCGGCAGCAGGTCCGGGGTCTTGATCCCGGACTTGGCGGCCCAGTCGGTGAGCACCGGCGGTGCCGTGGTGCCGAGGGGTCGTATCAGCGGGGACACGGGGGCCGCGTCGCCCACGGCGGAGGTGCCTTGGCCGTGCCCCGCTCCCGGAAGCAGCGGTGCCGACACCACCGTGGGGGCGGTTTGGGTGTCACCGAAGGTGCCCGTGCCCTGCATCTGGCTGAGCAGCGGGGCGGCGCCGCCGCGGCGGCGCTGTGTCTCGGCGGCGGCGGCCGCGCCGGTGCCCTGCGTGCGCGCCGGCGTCACATTGCTGCCCTTGCCCGAGCCGCGCATCTCCGCGTCGGTGGGGGCCATGGTGGCGACCCCGCCGAGCGCGATCGCGGCCAGCGACACCGCTCCGGCGGCGACGAAGGCGAACCGCAGCCCGCGCGAGGCCGCCCGGTCGTGCTCGGACCGGCTGACGTCGTGGATGCGGAAGCCGCGGTCCGGCGACGGGCCCACTGCGGGGGCGTGCCGCCGCGTCGGGGCGTAGGCGAACTCGAAGCGGTCGCCGCGCCGGGCGCCGAAGACGCCGGAGCCCGTGCCCGGCAGTCCTGCGCCCAGCGGTGAGCCGCCGCCGAGGCCGCCGCCCGCCGGCAGGCCCTGGAGGCGGGCCAGCAGACTCTCGGACGGCGGTGGCGGGGCCGCCTGGGCGAAGACGCTCTTCAGGCGGCGCTGCTCGTCCACCTCCGTCTTGCACCGGGCGCAGGTGGCGACATGCGCGAGGACCCGCTCACGTGCGTCATGACCGAGCTCTCCGTCCACCAGGGCGGAGAGTCGGTCTCCCAGATGCTGCTCGGCGAAGTGTCCCTCGGAAGACTTCGGTCGTGATCCGCTCACGCGCCCGCGCCCCCTCCTCCCAGTGCGGCGACTCGCGGCACGAAGGAGCGGCGGTCCGCCCGGGCCTGCGGCGAGCGGTGCGCAAGGGCCTTGCGCAGCTGCGACCTGCCGCGGTGGATCCGGGAGCGGACCGTGCCGAGCTTGACGCCGAGGGTCGCGGCGATCTCCTCGTACGACAGTCCCTCGATGTCGCACAGCACGACGGCGGCGCGGAACTCGGGGGCGAGCGTGTCCAGGGCCTGCTGGACGTCCGCGTCGAAGTGGGCGTCGTTGAAGACCTGCTGAGGGGTGGGCTCCTTGCTGGCCAGCCGCTCGGCCGCGTCCTCGCCCAGCGCGTCGAAGCGGATGCGCTGCTTGCGGCGGACCATGTCCAGGAAGAGGTTGGTGGTGATGCGGTGCAGCCAGCCCTCGAAGGTGCCCGGCGTGTACGTCGACAGGGACCGGAAGACGCGGACGAAGACCTCCTGGGTGAGGTCCTCGGCGTCGTGCTGGTTGCCCGTGAGACGGTAGGCGAGCCGGTAGACCCGGCCGCTGTGCATGCTGACGATCTCCTCCCAGGTGGGCGGAGTCCACGTCTGCCCGTCCGCGTCGGTGGCGAAGCTCGCGGTCTGGGCCGGGCCCTCGGCGGACCCGGCGGCGTGGCTGTGGTCAGCAGCGGTGTCGTTCACGGATTTCGGCCTGCCCGCTGATGGGAGGAAGCGCCGCAGCACTCCGCCCCGGTGTCCGGGCGCAGCCGCACCTCCCCTGTCGGCTCTGGTGGTGTCCAGTGGAGCCCCTACCATAGCCACCTCGCCCGTTAGCTCCGGATAAGCGGTTTTACGAAAATTTGATGTGGGCTGCCATCGCTCGTACGACTGCGTCAGCACTTGCTCGGCGTCCTCGTCCACCGTCTTCCCCCCGTCACGGCTCCCGCCACTTGCTCATCCCTTTAAACGACCGGTCCCATCTGCGGGTTCCCGACGGCAACGGATACAGTCACGCCCAGGCAACCACGGGGACAGGAGAGGGTCATTACCGCCAACCGGCAGACGAGCTGGGCGTTCGCCGACGCCTATGTCGCCGAGGACGACGCGCTGCGCTGGGCCCGCGAACGGGCCTGCGAGGCAGGGCTGCGCTCGGTGTCGCCCGGCACGGGCGCAGCGCTGCGGTTGCTGGCGGCGTCGGTGGACGCCAAGGCCGTCGCCGAGATCGGCACGGGCTGCGGCGTGTCCGGGATCCATCTGCTGCACGGCATGCGCCCGGACGGGGTGCTCACCACGGTCGACCCGGAGCCCGACCACCAGCAGTACGCCCGGCAGGCCTTCCGGGACGCCGGCTTCGCCGCCAACCGGGCCCGCTTCATCCCGGGCCGCGCCCTGGACGTGCTGCCCCGGCTGGCGGACGCGGGGTACGACCTGGTCTTCTGCGACGGCGACCGGCTGGAGTACCAGGACTACCTCGCTGAATCGTTGCGCCTGCTGCGTCCGGGGGGCCTCGTCGCCTTCGAGGGCGTGTTCGCGAACGGCCGGACCGTCGACTCCGGGCCGCAGCCCACGGAGGTGCTGCGGCTGCGCGAGCTGGTGCGGACCGTGCGCGACAGCCAGGAGCTGGTGTCCTCCCTGCTGCCGGTGGGCGACGGGCTGCTCTGCGCGGTCAAGCGCTAGGACCTTCCGTCCGGATCAGCCCGCACGACGTCCGCTACCGGCGCGCTCACCTGTGCGAAACCGGAGCCGGCCTGCGCAAACAGCCGCCCCGGCACCGGGAGCGGCGCCGGGGCGGCTGAAAGGGTATGGTCGCTTGCGCGTCAGCCGACGACCTTCTTGAGGGCGTCGCCCAGTGCGTCGGCCTCGTCCGGGGTCAGCTCGACGACGAGCCGACCGCCGCCTTCGAGCGGAACGCGCATGACGATGCCCCGCCCCTCCTTGGTCACCTCGAGCGGGCCATCACCCGTCCGCGGCTTCATGGCCGCCATGCTCGTTCCCCTTCCTGAAACCCAGCTCAACCGTCTCAGCCGACGGCCCACGAAGGGCACCCGCGGTCCCCTTTTTCAGGCAGGACACACCGCACCGGCATCGAACACATTGCTTCCAGGCCATTATCCCGCATCCCGCGACCCGATGACCAACATCGGTCGGCATCGCTTGGGCAACGCGCGCGAGCAAAACCACTCAATTCGGCGATGTGGCTGCGATACTGCGCCACCGCGCCCCGTCGGGCGGAACGAAAACGAAGGTGAATTGTTAGACGCAGGTCACATGGCGGCCGCCGTTCAGGGCCGGTGATCTCCGTCATGCTGTGTGCAGACAAGGTGCGTACCGGCCGGTACGCGCCGAGCCGCCGACACGGAGGGGATACGTCATGGCCGACACCGTGCTCTACGAGGTGAGCGACGGACTCGCGACGATCACGCTGAACCGCCCCGAGGCGATGAACGCGCTGAACGTCGCGACGAAGGTCGCCCTCCGGGACGCGGTCCGGTCCGCCGCCGACGACGACGCCGTACGGGCCGTGCTGCTGACCGCCGCCGGCGACCGGGCGTTCTGCGTCGGGCAGGACCTCAAGGAGCACATCGGACTGCTCACCGCCGACCGGGAGAACGGTTCGGGCCAGACCATGAGCACCGTGCGCGAGCACTACAACCCGATCGTCGAGGCGCTGGCCTCCGCGCCGAAGCCGGTGGTCGCCGCGGTGAACGGGGTCGCGGCGGGGGCTGGCTTCGGCTTCGCGCTCGCGGCCGACTACCGGATCGTGGCGGACACCGCGTCCTTCAACACCTCCTTCGCCGGGGTCGCGCTGACCGCGGACTCCGGGATCTCCTGGACGCTGCCGCGGGTGATCGGGCCGGGCCGGGCGATGGACCTGCTGCTGTTCCCGCGGAGCATCTCCGCGCAGGAGGCGCACGAGCTGGGCATCGTCAACCGTCTGGTCCCGGCCGCCGAGCTGCGCGCGGAGGCCGAGAAGGTGGCGCGCGGCCTGGCCGAGGGGCCGACGGTGGCGTACGCGGCGCTGAAGGAGTCGGTGGCCTACGGCCTGTCCCACTCCCTGCAGGAGACACTGCGGAAGGAGGACGAGCTGCAGACCCGGGCCGGCTCCTCCGAGGACCACGCGATCGCCGTCCAGGCCTTCGTCAACAAGGAGAAGCCGAAGTACCTGGGCCGGTGAGGCCGGGACTCTCCCGGTGACGCAGGTGTCGCCCGACTGCTCTCCCGGGGCGCCCCTCAGCGGGCGTCCCGGGCTGCGCAGTCGGCCAGGTGGTCGTTGACCAGGCCGCAGGCCTGCATCAGGGCGTAGGCCGTGGTCGGGCCGACGAAGCGCAGGCCGCGCTTCTTCAGGGCCTTGGACAGGGCCGTCGACTCCGGGGTGACCGCGGGGACGTCGGCCAGGGTTTTCGGCGCCGGGCGGCCGGCCGGGTCGGGGGCGTGGGACCAGATCAGGTCGTCCAGCTCGCCGGGGGCCCAGCCGGCCAGGACGCGGGCGTTGGCCAGGGTCGCGTCGATCTTGGCGCGGTTGCGGATGATGCCCGGGTCGGCGAGCAGGCGGGCCCGGTCCTCCTCGGTGAACTCCGCGACCGTGGCGATCTTGAAGTCGGCGAAGGCGGCGCGGAAGCCGGGGCGGCGGCGCAGGATGGTGATCCAGGACAGGCCGGACTGGAAGGCCTCCAGGCTGAGCCGCTCGAACAGGGCGTCGTCGCCGTGGACCGGGCGGCCCCACTCCTCGTCGTGGTACGTGAGGTAGTCCGGGGCGGACAGGGCCCAGGGGCAGCGCGGGGCGCCGTCCGGGCCGGTGGGCGCGGCGGTGTCGCTCATGGCCGCTCGCCCTCCTCGTCGCGCCGGGCCCGCTTGTCCATGGAGGTCTGGGCCGCGGCGGCGCGGGCGCCGGCGAGGGCGGACTCCAGGTCGGCGATCCGTGCGTCCCGCTCGGCGAGTTCGGCGCCGAGGCGGCCGAGGGCGTCGTCCACGTCGGCCATGCGGTAGCCGCGGGCGGCGAGCGGGAAGCGGAGGCGCTCCACGTCGGCGCGGCTGACCGGCCGGTCCGGCGGCAGGGAGTCCTGGAGGCGCTCCGGCGGCGCGTCCGGCAGCGGGGCCTTCTCGCCGCCGCCGACCACGGCGAGGGTCACCGCTGCGACCACGACGGCGAGCGCGACGACCAGGAACAAGAACATCACCATCGCGGGATCCCCCATGGGCGAATGGTCGGACGGAACGGACAGGTCTGACAGGTCCGGCAGGTCTGGCGGGCCGCCGGACGGGCCGGTGCCGGATGCAGGATCCGGTTGTGTGCGTCCGATCGTGCCATGCGAGTCTGACAGTCGGCGGCACAGGCCGGAACGGACGAGGAGAGGCACAGGGGATGCTCAGGCTGGGCAGGCGGGAATTCGGGCCGCACGAACCGGTGATCATGGCGATCGTGAACCGCACCCCGGACTCCTTCTACGACCAGGGGGCGACGTTCCTCGACGAGCCGGCGCTGGCGCGGGTGGAGCAGGCCGTGGCGGAGGGCGCCGCGATCATCGACATCGGCGGGGTGAAGGCCGGGCCCGGTGAGGAGGTCACCGCCGAGGAGGAGGCGCGGCGGACGGTGGGCTTCGTCGCGGAGGTGCGGCGGCGGTTCCCGGACGTCGTGATCAGTGTGGACACCTGGCGGCACGAGGTCGGCGAGGCGGTCTGCGAGGCCGGGGCGGATCTTCTGAACGACGCGTGGGGCGGGGTCGATCCGCGGCTGGCGGAGGTGGCCGCGCGGTACGGGGTGGGTCTGGTGTGCACGCACACGGGCGGGGCGCAGCCGCGGACCCGGCCGCACCGGGTGGCCTACGACGACGTCATGGCCGACATCCTCGAGGTGACCGTGGGGCTGGCGGAGCGGGCGGTGTCGCTGGGGGTGCCGCGGGAGTCCGTGCTGATCGATCCGGGGCACGACTTCGGGAAGAACACGCGGCACAGTCTGGAGGCGACGCGGCGGCTGGGGGAGATGGTGGCCACGGGGTGGCCGGTGCTGGTGTCGCTGTCCAACAAGGACTTCGTCGGGGAGACGCTGGACAAGCCGGTGAAGGAGCGCGTGCTGGGGACGTTGGCGACGACGGCGGTGTCGGCGTGGCTGGGGGCGCAGGTGTACCGGGTGCACGAGGTCGCCGAGACGCGCCAGGTCCTGGACATGGTCGCCTCCATCGCCGGCCACCGCCCCCCTGCGGTCGCCCGCCGCGGCCTTGCCTGAGAGGGTCCCCCCTCTCCAACCCCGCCCAGCCCCAGCCCGCCCAGGCACCGCAGGCTCCACCCCTCCGTCCCGGCCAGCCGCAGCCCGTCCAGGCCCAGGCGCAGGGGCTTCGCCCCGCACCCCCACCAGGGGCTCCGCCCCTGGACAACTTCGTTGGGGCAGGTCGGCCCGGTGGCCTTTCGGCCGACCGGTGCGGGTGGGTGGGCGGGAGGGGAAATGCGGGTGGGTGGGCGGGAGGGGAAAGGGGACGTCAGCGGCCGGCTTCCTTGGAGACCAAGGCGACTGCTTCTTCGACGTCGTCGGTGACGTGGAAGAGGAGGAGGTCATGGTCGGCCGCCTTGCCCTGGGCGATGACCGTGTCGCGGAGCCAGTCGACGAGGCCGCCCCAGTACTCCGTGCCGAACAGCACGATCGGGAAGCGGGTCACCTTCTGGGTCTGGACCAGGGTGAGCGCCTCGAAGAGTTCGTCGAGCGTGCCCAGGCCTCCGGGGAGGACCACGAACCCCTGGGCGTACTTCACGAACATCATCTTGCGGACGAAGAAGTAGCGGAAGTTCAGCCCGATGTCGACGTACGGGTTCAGCCCCTGCTCGAAGGGCAGCTCGATGCCGAGCCCGACCGAGATGCCCCTGGCCTCGCACGCGCCCTTGTTCGCGGCCTCCATGACGCCCGGCCCGCCGCCGGTGATCACCGCGAACCCGGCCTCCACCAGCCCGCGGCCCAGCCGCACCCCCGCCTCGTACTCCGGCGAGTCCACCGGCGTGCGCGCGGACCCGAAGACGCTGATCGCGGGCGGAAGTTCGGCCAGCGTGCCGAAGCCCTCGATGAACTCCGACTGGATGCGCAGCACGCGCCAGGGATCGGTGTGCACCCAGTCGGTGGGCGCCCGCTCGTCCAGCAGCCGCTGGTCGGTGGTGCTGTGCTGCACCTGGTCGCGCCTGCGCAGCACCGGGCCCAGGCGCCGTTCCTTCGGCGGCTGCTTCTTCCCGCGGGGGTTACCTGTCGCCATGTGCGCTCCCTCCGTCGTGCCGTCGTACCGCCCTCAGCGTAGATCTACGCGGGTTACGTACGAGGGACGTCAGCATGTCCGCACGGCGCCGGGTTAAACGTCCCAGGGCGCCGGACGTCTCAGGAGGTCAGCCAGGACCTCAGCCGCTCCTCCCCGGCGAGGATCTTCGCCGTGTCGACCCGCTCGTCCCGCTTGTGCGCCAAGTGCGGGTTGCCGGGGCCGTAGTTGACCGCCGGGATGCCCAGCGCGGAGAAGCGGGAGACGTCGGTCCAGCCGTACTTGGGCTGGGGGGTGCCGCCCACCGCCTCGATGAAGGCCGCGGCGGCCGGGTGGGACAGTCCGGGCAGCGCGCCGCCGCTGTGGTCGTCGACGACGAACTCGGTCACCCCGCAGTCGGCGAAGACCTCCCGCACATGGGCCAGAGCCTCCTGAGGCGTACGGTCCGGCGCGTAGCGGAAGTTGACCGTCACCACGCACTCGTCGGGGATGACGTTGCCGGCCACGCCGCCGGAGATGGCGACCGCGTTGAGGCCCTCCCGGTACTGCAGGCCGTCGATCACCGGGTTGCGGGGCTCGTAGGAGGCGAGGCGCGCCAGGACCGGGGCGGCGGCGTGGATCGCGTTGGAGCCCATCCAGGAACGCGCGGAGTGGGCGCGCTCGCCGCTGGTCCTGAGCAGGACCCGGAGCGTGCCCTGGCAGCCGCCCTCCACCTGCCCGTCGGAGGGTTCGAGGAGCACCGCGAAGTCGCCCTCCAGCCATTCGGGGTGGGCCTCGGAGACGTGCTTGAGGCCGTTGAGGTGCGCGGCGACCTCCTCGTTGTCGTAGAAGACGAAGGTCAGGTCGCGGTTGGGGGCCGGGACGGTGGCCGCGATCCGCAGCTGGAGGGCGACGCCCGCCTTCATGTCGCAGGTGCCGCAGCCCCACAGCACCCCGTCCTCGTCCAGCCGGGAGGGCACGTTGTCCGCGATGGGGACGGTGTCGATGTGCCCGGCGAGGATCACCCGCTCCTCGCGCCCGAGGTCGGTGCGGGCGACGACGTTGTTGCCGTACCGGTCGACCGTGAGGTGCGGCAGGGCGCGCAGCGCGTTCTCGATCGCGTCGGCGAGCGGCTTCTCGGTGCCGCTGACGGAGGGGAAGTCGACCAGCTGCGCGGTCAGGCGGGCGGCGTCCAGCGTGAGGTCAAGCGGGGTGTCGGCCATGCCGTCGACCCTAACCCGCCAGGTGCCGGCCCACTGTCCACACCCGGCTCACGGGCCCCCGTACCCTCCAGTACCTTGTACGCGTGCCAGAGTCGTCCCTTCCCTCCAAGCGTCGCGGCCGCCTCTTCCGCTTCGGGGCGGCCTTCGTGGTGCTGCTCGCGGTCGCCGGCTACCTGGTGGTGCAGTACATCACCGGGGGCACGGGAGCGCCGGGCTGCAAGGTGGTCTCCGCCGAGGGCGACGGAGCGAGCTACGAGTTCACGCCCGAGCAGGCGGTGAACGCGGCGACGATCACCGCCGTGGGGACCTCGCGGGAGCTGCCCGAGCGGGCCGTGACGATCGCGCTGGCGACCGCCCTGCAGGAGTCGGCGCTGCGCAACATCGACTACGGCGACCGGGACTCCCTCGGCCTGTTCCAGCAGCGTCCCTCGCAGGGCTGGGGCACGCCGGAGGAGATCATGGATCCGGCGTACGCGGCCGGGAAGTTCTACGAGCACCTGGTGAAGGTGCCGGGTTACACGCGGCTGCCGCTGACCGTCGCCGCGCAGAAGGTGCAGCGCAGCGGGTATCCGCAGGCGTACGCCAAGCACGAGCCGGACGCCGCGCTGCTGGCCGCGGCCCTCACCGGCCGCTCGGGGGCCACCCTGACCTGCGAGGGCCGGCCGGCGGCGACCCGGGCGGCGGGCGCGGACGCGGTACGGGCCGCGCTGGTGCGGGACTTCGGCCGGGACGTGCTGGACCCGGCCGGCGCGGAGGTGGACGGCGGCGGGAAGCCGTCGCCCGCGGCGAGCGCGCCGGCGGACTCCGAGCCGGGCACGGTGACGCTTCCGGTCACCACCGAGAAGGGCACCGGAGGACGGAGCGCGGGCGCCCGGGGCTGGCAGCTGGCGCACTGGGCCGTGGCCAACGCCTCGGAGCTGCACATCAAGCGGGTGTCCTACGCGGGCCGCGAATGGGTCGCCGGGATCACCGACAGCCAGTGGCGGGCGATCGACGGCAAGGCCTCCGCGGACGCCTCCGACGGCGCCGGGGCGGTCCGGATAACGACCGTGCAGTAGTGCGGGGGCTCACTCCCAGGGGTTATGGGGCGTCGCTCCCGGCTGACGGGGTGCGCAGGTTTTCGTGTCCCTGTGTGCCACTGCCCGGATCCCTTGAAATCAGGCGGCCGAAGCGATTCCGCAGCCGCTTCGGGGAGGCGCCCTTTGCCCGTCTTCATCCACAACCGATAATGCGACGCATTGCCAACTCTTTACGTCGGTGCGCCGCAACCTTCCCGGACTTCGAGCGGTATTCACTGCGTCCGCGCCCCGAGATCACAGCCAGTCGATCAACTCATGGGCAGCTTCGGACGCTTCACCGTTCTCTCCCGTCGAAGGAGCACCATGTCCCTCCCCCTGACCCGTCGGATCGCCCGTGCCGCGCTGCTCGTCGCTGCGGGAGCGGCTGCGGGGGTCGGTGCGGCCGGTTCCGCCAGCGCGGCGCCCCAGTTGCCGGCCAACCCGAACCTCGGCGGGCTGACCGCCCTGGACGGGGCGAACGTCGGCAGCACCGTGGACGGCGCGGCGCAGAGCGTCACCGAGACCGCGGGTGACACCGGTGGCAAGGCGGTCAAGAAGGCGGTGCCGGCCGCGGGCAAGGCCGGCGGCAAGGCCGTCAAGAAGACGACGCCGGTGGCGCAGAAGGCCGCCGGTGACACCGCCGGTTCGGCCGGTGAGATCCTCGGCGACACCGCCGGTTCGGCCTCGAAGGGCGGTGCGCTCGGGACCGGCTCGCTGACGAAGGGCAACGGCCTGACCAAGGGCAGCGGCGTCTCCACGCAGAACCTGCCGGTCAAGGGCCTGCCGGTCGGCTGAGTCGCGGGACTTCGGTTCCCCAAGGGCCGCAGGATCCACGAGGTTCCACAGAGACGGGGCCCGGGGTGTTCTCCCCGGGCCCCGTCTCCGTTCGTCGTCCGTCAGCGTGACCGTGAGTTGTTGGTCAGCGTGAGAGCGTGACCGTGTGCGTCGTTCGCCGGCGTGACAGCGTGACCGTGAGCGTCGTTCGCCGGCGTGACGGTGGCGTCGCTTGTCGCGGCGGCGTCAGCGCAGGCGGGCGACCGCCGCCGCGACCCGTTCGTCCGTCGCCGTGATCGCGACGCGGACGAACCGCTCGCCCGCCGGCCCGTAGAAGTCGCCCGGGGCCACCAGGATGCCCAGGCCGGCCAGGTGGGCGACCGTGTCCCAGCAGGACTCGTCGCGGGTGGCCCACAGGTAGAGGCCGGCCTCGCTGTGCTCGATGCGGAAGCCGTGGCCCACCAGGGCGTCGCGCAGGGCCGCACGCCGTGCCGCGTAGCGCTCGCGCTGGGCGTGGACGTGGGTGTCGTCGCCGAGGGCCGCGATCATCGCCGCCTGGGTCGGCGCCGGGGTCATCATGCCGCCGTGCTTGCGGATCTGCAGCAGCGGGCCCAGCACCGCCGGGTCGCCCGCCAGGAACGCGGCGCGGTAACCGGCGAGGTTGGAGCGCTTGGACAGGGAGTGCACGGAGACGATGCCGTCGTACGAGCCGCCGTTGACGTCCGGGTGCAGCACCGAGACGGGGGCGGCCTCCCAGCCCAGCTCGAGGTAGCACTCGTCGGAGAAGAGCAGGACGCCGTGCTCGCGGGCCCAGGCGACGATCCTGGTCAGCTCCTCCTTGGACAGCACCCGGCCCGCCGGGTTGGACGGGGAGTTGAGCCAGAGCAGCTTCAGGTTCGCCGGGTCCAGGTCGGTGGGGTCGTCGTAGGCCTCGTACCCGGCGCGGGCGAGGCGGGCGCCGACCTCGTACGTGGGGTAGGCCAGGCGCGGGAAGGCCACCTTGTCGCCGGGGCCGAGGCCCAGCTGGGTGGGGAGCCAGGCGACGAGTTCCTTGGAGCCGACGACCGGCAGGACGTGCCGGTGGGTGACCTCGCGGGCGCCGAGCCGTCGCTCCACCCAGCGGGTGATGGCGTCCCGCAGCTCGGGGGTGCCCCACACCGTGGGGTAGCCGGGAGAGTCCGCAGCGGCGATCAGGGCCTTCTGAACGGGCTCGGGCACCGGGTCGACCGGGGTGCCGACGGACAGGTCGACGATGCCGTCGGGGTGCGCGGCGGCCGTCTTCTTGTAGGGCTCCAGCTTGTCCCAGGGGAAGGTGGGCAGCCGGTCGGAGACTGCGGACACGGGTGCTGACTCTCTTTCTGCTTCGGCGCCCGGCTCGGCAAACGCATGCCTCGGCAAACGCCTGCCTCGGCCAGTGCCTGCCCCGGCAAACGCCTGCCTCGGCCAGTGCCTGCCCCGGCAAGCGCCTCGCTCGCCAGACGCCTCGGTCCCGCGCGGCGGTCTGGGCCCGTACGGGACCGAGGCGGCAGGTCTACGGACCGGGCCGCCGGTGGCCGGCTCGGGCTCAGGCCTGCGGCGGAAGCGCGGCGATCAGCGGGTGGTCCCGCTCGATCAGACCCAGCTTGCTGGCGCCGCCCGGCGAGCCGAGCTCGTCGAAGAACTCGACGTTCGCCTTGTAGTAGTCCTTCCACTCCTCCGGAGTGTCGTCCTCGTAGAAGATCGCCTCGACCGGGCAGACCGGCTCACAGGCCCCGCAGTCGACGCATTCGTCCGGGTGGATGTACAAGGACCGCTGGCCCTCGTAGATGCAGTCGACCGGGCACTCCTCGATGCACGCCTTGTCCTTGACGTCTACACAAGGCTGCGCGATGACGTAGGTCACGCTGTCGTTCCTCCTCGATAGGGCGCTGGCGGGCCACCTCAAGGCTCCGCCGCCTGGCGCGCGGGAGCGCGGCGTCGTCGATGCCCGCCCCTAGTATCTCCGTTCCTGGGCATGATCCGAACAGGAGGGGTGCACCGACCTGTGGAAATCTCGGCCGGCGGGCGTCTCGAGGTCCGTATCACCGCTGCTGACGTGGGGAAACGGGTCTCCGTACGCAGCTTGATCGAACATGGTCCCTCGGGTGAGAAGTTCACCGACACGGTCGGTGTTCTCACATCATGGGACCACGGTGTGCTGCGTATCACACGAAAGAACGGAGAGAGCGTCCACATCGCGGAGACCGCGCTGGTCGCGGGCAAGGTGGTGCCGTCCGCACCGGCGCGTCGCAGAGGGCCCGCGGCGTCCTACGAGGAGCTGGCGCGGGTCGCGGGGCGGGCCTGGCGGCCGGTGGAGAGCGAGCGGCTCGGCGAGTGGGAGCTGCGCGCCGCCGCGGGCTTCACCCGCCGGGCGAACTCGGTGCTGCCGCTCGGCGACCCCGGCATGCCGCTGGACGCGGCGCTGGAGGCGGTACGGCGCTGGTACGCCGAGCGCGGGCTGCCCGCGTACGTGCAGACCGCGACCGGCGCCGAGGGCACCCAGGAGCTGCTGTGCGCGGAGCTTGAGCGGCGGGGCTGGGTGCGGGAGGTGACCGCCGAGGTGTGGGTGGCCGCGCTGGCGCCGGTCGCCGACGCGGTGGCGGAGCCGTCCGGGGTGGTGCTCTCGCGGGATGCGGACGAGGCGTGGCTGGCGCGGTACCGGCGCAAGGGTGTGAGCGAGGTGGCGCTGCGGGTGCTGACGGGAGGGCCGTCGGTGTGGTTCGGGACCGCGCCGGGGGACGCCGGAGCGCCGCCGGCCGCCACCGGACGGTGCGTGGTGGACGGGCGGTGGGCCGGGTTCGCGGCGGTCGAGGTGGACCCGGACCGCAGGCGGCAGGGCCTGGCGACCGCGGTGATGGCCGCGCTGGCCCGGCAGGCGCTGGCGGAGGGCGCGTCGGCGGCGTGGCTGCAGGTCGAGGAGGACAACGAGGCCGCGCGGGCGATGTACGAGCGGATGGGCTTCGCGGCGCATCACGCGTACCACCATTACCGGGAGCCCCGGAATGGCTCGGAATCGTCCTCGGAATCAGCGGCTCCGGCCGGTAGCGGATCATCGTGACCGGGCACCAACGGGGCATGCGGACCCCTCACCCTCCACCGCCCGAGCGCTCCGCCGCACTGCGGCGGCGGTTCGCCGAGGAAGCCCGCTGCGAGCGGCCCGGCCTGTCCACGCTGTGCCTGCTGATCGGGGCGGAGGCGGACGGGAAGCTGGACGAGGCCGGCATGGACGCCGCCGAGATCGAACTGGACGAGCTGGCCGGACAGCTCCCCTACCGGCCGGGCACGCCCCGGGCGTGGGCGGAGGCGCTGCGCGATCTGCTGGGCGAGCGGTACGGCTTCCACGGCACCCCGGGCGACTACCGGCGGCTGGAGTCCTCGCTGCTGCACGAGGTGCTGCTGCGCAGGCGGGGGCTGCCGATCCTGCTGTCGGTGGTGTGGATGGAGGTCGCCCGCCGGGCGGGGGCGCCGGTGTACGGGGTCGCCCTGCCGGGACACTTCGTCGTCGGCTTCGGGGAGGCGGAGCAGCAGGTGCTGGCCGATCCCTTCGACGGGGGCCGGGTGCTGACCGGAGCGGACGCGGAGCTGCTGGTGGTGGGGGCGACGGGGTCGCCGCTGGACCCGTCGATGCTGCGGCCGGCGGACCCGCTGGAGGTCGTGCTGCGGATCCTCAACAACGTGCGGGCGTGGGCCGCGGCGCGCCCGGAGCGGTCGGACGTGGCGCTGTGGGCGGTGGATCTGTCCCTGCTGCTCCCCTCGCATCCGGCGCGACTGCGCTACGAGCGGGCGCAGGTGCTGGTGCGGCGCGGCCAGTTCCTGGAAGGCGCCGACGAGTTGGAGGCGTACGCGGACGTGGTGGCCGCGGTGGACGAGGCGGCCGCCACCCGGATCCAGGCGCAGGCCCAGGCGGCACGGGCCATGCTGAACTGACCACCGGGCGGCGTCGGTCGCAGAGCCTCCCGGTGAGGAGGATCTGCCGCCGGCGCTACAGCCAGCCCTTGTCGCGGGCGATCCGGACGGCCTCCGCGCGGTTTCTCGCGGCCAGCTTCTGGATGGCCGTCGACAGGTAGTTGCGGACCGTGCCCTGGGACAGGTGCAGCGCGGTGGCCAGTTCGGCGTTGGTGGAGCCGTCCTCCGCGGCCCGCAGCACCTCGCGTTCGCGGTCGGTGAGCGGGTTGGCGCCCTCGGCCAGCGCCGCCGCCGCGAGGGCCGGGTCGATCACCCGCTCCCCCGCCAGGACCTTGCGCACCGCCTCGGCGAGCTGGGCGGCCGGGGCGTCCTTGACCAGGAAGGCGTCGGCGCCCGCCTCCATGGCGCGGCGCAGGTAGCCGGGGCGGCCGAAGGTGGTGAGCACGACGAGTTTCACGCCGGGCAGTTCGCGGTGGAGTTCGGCCGCCGCCTCGATGCCGGTGGCGCCGGGCATCTCGATGTCCAGCAGAGCCACGTCCACGGCGTGCTCGCGGGCCGCCGCCAGCACCTCGTCGCCGCGGGCGGCCTGGGCGACGACCTCGATGTCCGGCTCCAGCCCCAGCAGCGCGGCCAGGGCCTCACGGACCATCGACTGGTCCTCCGCGAGCAAAACCTTGATCGTTCGGCTCATGCCCGGGATCCTACGTCCGCCCGCGCGCCCACCGGCACGCGGGCGACCAGCCGGAAGCCGCTGCCGGCGGGGCCCGCCTCCAGGGTGCCGCCGGCCGTGTGCAGGCGTTCGGCGAGCCCGGTCAGGCCGTTGCCGTGGCCCGCGCCGCTGCCGCCCGTGCCGTCGTCCTCGACGGAGAGTTCGAGCACCTGGCCGCCGGGGGTGCGGCGGCGCAGCAGCTCGACCGTGCAGCGGCGGGCGCCGCTGTGGCGCACCACGTTGGTGACCGCCTCGCGCAGCGCCCAGGCCAGGGCGGCCTCGCTGTCCTCGGGGACGCCGGTGAGGTCGGGCTCGCCGGGCAGTTCGGCGGCCACGTCGGCGGCGGCCAGGGCGAGCCTGGCTCCGGCCAGTTCGTCGGCCAGGCGGGGGCGCCGGTAGCCGGTCACGGCCTTGCGTACGTCGACCAGGGCCTGGCGGCTGACCTGCTCGATGTCGGCGACCTGCCGGGCCGCCTGCTCGGGCTGGTCGGGGAGCATCCGCCCGGCCAGCTCGGCTTTGAGAGTGATCAGCGACAGGGAGTGCCCGAGCAGGTCGTGCAGGTCGCGGGCTAGGCGCAGCCGCTCCTCGTTGGCGGCGAGCCGGGCGACGGTGGCCCGGGCCTCGCGCAGCGCGATGGTGGTGCGCACGAGCTCGCGTACGCCGGTCATGGCGAAGCCGCCGAGCAGCGCGGGGATGAGCAGGGCGCCCAGGAACCCGCGCCCGTCCGGCACCGCGAGAGCGAGCGCCGCCATCAGCGCCGAGGCGCCCGGGATCGTCCAGCGGGCCAGCCGCAGGGGCAGCGCGGCCCCGGAGGCGATGGCCACGTACACGAACAGCACCAGCCACTCCCGGCCCAGGGCCAGGACCAGCAGGGCGGACTCGGCGGCGAGGAACGCCAGCGAGCCGAGCGCCAGGGCGTTGCGCTCGCTGCGGCCGGTGTGGAAGACCAGCAGCAGGTACCAGACGACGAACACCGCCAGCCCGAGCCAGCCCAGCGCCTGGGCGAGCACGCCGTGGCCCCCGTCCAGCAGGTCGGTGACGGGGGCGCTCAGATAGACGAGCCAGATCCCGGTCCACAGGATCTTGACGATCCACTGTCTGCGGTTCTCGGGACGTCTGCCCATGGCGGCGCCGCCGAGGCCGCCCGGGCCTGTCGTTGCGGTGGTCATGCAGGACATGGTCACCCGCGCGGGTGCCGGATGGTCAGTGCCGTCGGTCCGCTCCGGCGGATGACGGATGTCATGCCCGGCCGCACGTCATACCCGGCCGGGATTGTCCTGCCCGGCCGGCGGACCTCATGCCGGTCAATTGGGGTCGGTGTCGATGACCGCCACCCGGTTGGTCTTGCTCTTCAGGGCTTCGCGCAGGGCGCCGTAGACGTCCTGGGGCGTGACGGGCGTCTTCTCCCCGTTGGCACGAGTGATCAGCACGCCGTCGAAGGCACCGCCGTACAGCTTCTTCAGGGCGTTGAGGTCCGGCTTCTCGACCAGCTTGCCGTCGACCGCGGTCACCCTGAGGAACTTCCACAGGGACTTCTCCGGGCTCATCGGCACCGAGTGCGCCGGGTCCGTCTGCACGGTGACGTTGGCCGACATGGCCGGCTCGGCGAACTCCTTCATCATCCGGTCGACCTCGGCCTTGGACACCGTGGGCTGCCGGACGGTGGTGGGGACGGCCACCGGGGCGGAGGAGCCGGTCTCCACCTGGGTGCGGAAGGCCTTCTCGACCGCCGCGGTCGACCGGCCGACGTCGATGCCCTGACCGGCCTTGCCGTAGACCGGGATCGCCTTGCCGGAGACGAACTTGATGGTGCCCTCGGTCATCGACCCGGCGCCGCCCGCCGCGTCCTCGAGCGCTGCCTGCAGCTTCTCCTCGTCGACCGGGATGACCGGGTCCACGACCCGCTCGTTGCCGAAGAGGGAGCCGATCACGGAGATGGGGTTGTAGTCGCTGCCCGCGGCGTCCTCGACGGTGGCGTCGGTGTCGAGCTGGAGGCCGGCGTTGTCCGGCTGCAGTTCGACGGTCTTGCCGGCGACCTGCAGCTTGAGCGGCTTGTCGAGCCGTTCGGCGAGGGCGTCGTTGAGCTTCTTGACGGCCTCGTCGCGGGTGCCGCCGCCGATGTCGACGCCGAGGACGGTGGTGCCCTTGGGGACGTCGGAGTGGTTCATCAGCAGGCCGGCGCCGTAGGCGACACCGACGAGCGCGACCACGCCGCCGCCGACCAGGACGAGCTTGTTGCGCCCCTTCTTCTTCGGCGCCTGCGAGGAGTTCGCGGAGGACGGGGAGACCGGCTCGGGCAGCCTGGGCGGCGTGTGCGGGCCGGGGCCACCGGCGGCGCCGCCCGTGCCGGGCGCGCGGCCGAAGTCCGCGTCGGGCGAGATGACCGGGATGCCGCTGGTGACGGTGTGCCCGGAGACGTTGTCGTGCCGGGGGTAGCCGGGGGTGCCCTCCGGGGCGGGGGCCTGCGGGGTGAGGACCGCGGTGTCGTCGCTGAGACCGGCCGCGGAGCCGCCCGGGGCCTCGGAGGCGCCGGAGCGGGGCTCGGAGTGGCCGTCTGCCGGGACGGCCGGGCCCTTGCCGGTGACCGGGCCGGTGGTGGGTCCGGCGGGGCCCTGACCGCTCTGGCCGGGCCGGTCGCCGGCGCCGCCGGGGCGGTCGCCGGTGAAGTACGGCAGGTCGTCGCGCCGGGGCTCGCTGCCGCCGCGCGGGCCTGAGCCGAGCGCCTCGGTGACGTCGAAGGAGCCGGTGCCGCCGCCGTGCCCGGGGGCCACCGGACCACCGGTCGCGCCGGGGAGCCCGGAGCCGGGTGCGGAACCGTTCGTGCCGCCGGAGCGGGTGGCGCCGGGCACGCTCATCGCGCCGACGACCCCACCGGGACGTCCGCCGCCGGGCGCACCCGCGGGCTTGGCACCGGAGGAACCGGCAGAAGGCGCACCGGAACCGGTCGAACCACCCGGACCACCCGAGCCGCCCGGACCGGTCGAACCGGGCGAACCGCCCGGTGTGCTCGTGCCGTTGGCGGGAGTGGCGCCCGAACCGCCCTTGGACTGCGGCGGCTTGCGGGGCGCGAACCAGTCGCTGGTCGTCTTCCCCTCGGCGGGCTGCTGCGCGGGGGCGGAGGAGGCACCGGCGGACGGTTCCCTGGAGCGCGCGGCCTGCCCCGCGGGCCGGCCGGACGCACCGGGCCCACCGGGCTGCGCCGGCCGGTCGCCGCCGGCGGCCTTCTGGCCGCTGCCGCTGGAGGTGCCGGTGCCCGGCGCGGAGCTCTGGGCGGCGCCGGCCTTGCCCTTGACGTCCGAGACGGGCTTGCGCACGACGACGGGCGGGATGGGCCGCGATCCGGGGATGTTGATGCGGACCCGCGTCGTCAGTGTGGTCTCGGTCTTGCGGTCCTCCGAGCGCGCGGCCGCGTCGCCGCCCGCACCCGTGCCCGCCTCCGGAACCGTCGGCGTCCCGTAGGGCGGGGTGCCCGACGGGTATGCGGCTCCGCCGCGCCCGCTGGGCCCGGAGGACGGAGTGTCAGTTTCACGACTCAAGGCAGGTTCTCCCGGTTGGCTCCGCCGCCCGTCACGACCTCACGGTGGGGGGTCCCCCCGGCTCGGGCGAAGCCGAGGGCTTGGGGGAGGCTCGGCGGCGCGCACCACCATACTGTCCGCGTCCCGCGCGTATCCCAGGACCGCTGGGGAAACCCACACCGGACCCGCACCCCCGTCACCCGGCGAATCAGTACGTCACTTGCCAAGTCGGGCAGAACCGCCACCGGGTTGCCCGCCCGGTGAAAGGGTGGCGCAGATCACAGCGAGTGCGATGCCGCCGAGCAGGAAGAGATACGAGCCGCCGCTCGCGGCGAACAGGAAGTCGCCCTCCGGGCGGCTGGTGGTGAGCAGGATGACGGCGAGCGTCCAGCCGCCGCCCGCGGCAGCGGCGGCGGCGCGGCTGCGCAGGGCGCGGGCCGCCCCCAGGCACAGGCCGGCCTCGGCGGCGAGGGCGAGCAGCAGGCCGCCCGGGAACCAGGCCGGCTGCACCAGCGCCCCGGCCGCCCCGACGACGGCGCCGAGGACGAACAGCCCCAGATACGCGGCGATCCGCCCGGCGGACGGCGGGCGCAGCGGCTGGGCGAGCAGGGGTCCGTTGCCGCCGCTCATGACGTCCCTCCGATCCCGGCGAACAGGTCGCTCTCCCTGATTCCGGACGGACGCCCCCGTACCAACTCGTAGTACTCGGTGGTGAACAGGGGCTGGGCGAGTCCGTTGGAGAGGACGAAGTACGGCTCGTGCACGGTGATCTGGGTGGCGTGGGCGCGCATCGCGGCGGCCTTGGCCGCGGCGGCGGGCCCGGTGCCCTCGACGGCGGCGGTGATGCGCTCGTCGTCCACGACGCCGGGCACGTCGTCGACGGTGGCCGCCTTCTCGAAGGGCAGGCGGGGCAGGTCCTCGCGGAGGCGCTCGAAGGCCTGCTCGGCGACGGAGCGGGGGACCCGGTTCCAGTAGACCTTGGAGACGGGGCAGCCGGCCTCCTCGGCCAGCTCGACGGCCCGCATGGCGACGCGGTTGGTCTGGATGTGGTCGGGATGCCCGTATCCGCCGTTGTCGTCGTAGGTGATCAGCACCTGGGGCCGCACCTCGCGGATCACGTCGAGGAGCAGCCCGGCCGCCTGGTCCACGTCGGCCTGCCAGAAGCAGCCGGGGTCGTCGTTGTCGGGCAGCCCCATCATCCCGGAGTCGCTGTACCGGCCGGCGCCGCCGAGCAGCCGGAAGTCGCGCACGCCGAGCGCGCGCATGGCCTCGCTCAGCTCCCGGTGGCGGTGCTGCCCGAGGGCGGCACCGCTGAGGTGGGCCAGCTCGGGCGGGATGACCTCGCCCCGCTCGCCGAGCGTGCAGGTGACCAGCGTCACGTGCACGCCCTCGGCGGCATACCGGGCCATGGTCACGCCGTTGTTGATCGACTCGTCGTCCGGGTGCGCGTGCACCAGCAGCAGACGATGAGCGGGCAGTTCCGTCATGGCCCCAGCCTACGAGGCGACGGCGGCACGCCGGTCGTCCCCGGCCCGTCATGCCTCGTCATCGAGTACATGCGCGACGGCGAGCGCGATGCGCTCGATCCAGTCGATGGCGTCCGTCACCTCGGCCTCGTCGATCGGACGCCGCTGTTTGAGATCCCCGTCGATCAGGTCGGCGTCGTGTGCGATCTCGTTGCGGCGCTGGGTGATCTCCAGAAAGCGGCTGCGCAGCGTCTTCTCGTTGAATGTCGTGCGCCCCTGGAAGAACTCCCAAGCATCGTCACGTTCACGCTAGGCGGCCTCCTGGAGATCGGTTCGGCAGTCGCGGCAGCGTGCGCCGGGGTGGGGTGAACGGAAGCCGCGATCGCAGCCGTCGCAGTTCCGCATCGGGTACCGGGTGGGTGCCGGCGGGGCGGTGGCTGGTGCTCGGTACGGGGCGGGGGGCGGGAGCTGAGCGGCCAGGCGGTGAGCCAGGAGGGCGGCGGGCCGCCGTAGCCCCTCGGGCGGCAGGTCGGCGGTCAGGGCCCTGCGTACGGCGGCGGGAGTGACATCCCGTTCCAGCCAGGCGGCGACACCGGGCGCCAGATGGGCCGTGTCGTCGGCCGAGAGGAGCAGTCGTGAGTCATGGCGGCGGAGGTCCGCCAGGAGGTCGGTGGCGGCCTGGAACAGCGCGGGGACATTGCACTCGGGGCGGGGCACTGCGGGGAGCAGCCTGCCCCGGGGTTCTCGCGACGCACGGCTCCCACTGCTCCCACTCGGGGTGTGCTCCGCCCGGAGCTCCCGGGGCTCCCGGGGTGCCCGTGCCGCCTGGGAGGCGCCCTCGGTGGGGCGGCGGGCCGCCGTCGGCTGGTTGCAGGAGATCGTGCGGGTGACGATCCGGCCGGAGGGGGTGCGGACGCGTTCGCGTCGCAGATAGCCGTGGGCCTCCAGCTCGCGCAGGGCGGCGGCGATCCGGGTGGCTCCCTCGGGGAACCGGGCGGCGAGGGTCTTGATGTCGGCCGGCGCGCCTTTCGGCAGCGACTGGAGGTGCGTACCGAGCCCGATCGCGAGGAGCGAGAGCTCCGGGTGCTGGGCCAGGTGGTTGCCGATCACCGTGAAGCGGGTGGTGTGGCGGGTGTTGTCGTGCTGGAGCCCGCCGGTGCGGTGGGCCGCGCCGGGCCGCCGGTTCGGGTGCTTGTCGCCCGCAACACGGGCCTGCGCGCGCGGGGGCACGCTAGGGTTCTGGGTACCCATCGGGAAGGCCTCTTCTTCCTCGGTGGTCAGGCCCTCGCACTGGGATTGCCGTCCCGGCGGGGGCCGTCTCATGTCTGCGGTTGTGGTGGTGCGTTGCGCCGAGCGTCGGGCCTTGAGGGCTGGTAAATCCAGCGGGTTCGGGGATGTTCACCCGCCCGAGTGAGCGCGGCCATGGGCGGGAGGGGTGGGGCTTGGAAAGGTTCTCTCCCCCAAGTTCTTTGTCTTTCAGTCGCCGACGGCACCGGAACGCGGGGAGCCGGGTTCCGGTGACTTAAGATCCATCTCCGCCCAGACGGTCTGCGCGGGAAGCGTCCGTCGCTGACCCCCCAGCGGTCGGCGAGCGCGTCCACGAGGAGCAGCCCACGCCCCGACTCGGCTCCGCCGCCGGGCTCCCGCAGCACGGGCAGCCGGTCACCGCGCGTGTCGCTGACCTCGATGCGGAGCACGGCACCGGCCACGTAGAGCGTCAGGCGGAAGCTGCGGCCCGGGACGCGGCCGTGCGTGGCCGCGTTCGCCGCCAGCTCGGCGATTTCCTGATTCACGTCACTCAGCGTGGCCGACCGGACGTACCGTGTGAGGTGATTGCTCCGCTACGTAGAGCTACCGTCCAGGACTTGTCCAGCGCTGTCCGGACTGTCGGTACGGCTCCTGCGGGCGGGGAGCAAACAGCACGGCACAGCACTACGGAGGGGCGCGCATGTCGGTGAACGGCGAGGCGGTGCGGGTCAGGACCGAGACGGATCAGACGGACGAGCCGGGCTGGGAGGTGGACCCGGACGACGACTGGGCGCTCGCCGTAGTGGCCACCGTGGGACGGCAGTTGAGGCTCCGCCGGGAGGCCGCGGGGATGCGGGTCGGCGAGTTCGCGGCGGCGGTCGGGTACGGGGAGGACCTCGTCTACAAGATCGAGACCGGCAAGCGGATCCCCCGCCCCGAGTATCTGGACACGGCGGACGAGGTGCTGGGCGCCGGGGGACTCGTCGGGGCGATGAAGGAGGACGTGAAGAAGGTCCGGTATCCGAAGAAGGTGCGGGATCTGGCGCAGATGGAGGCGCGGGCGGTGGAGCTTCAGCTCTATGACCCGCTGCACATTCACGGGCTGTTGCAGACCCCGGAATACTCGCGCGCTCTCCTGTCGATGCGACGCCCCGCCTACTCAACGGAGGAGGTGGAGCGGTTCATCGCAGCACGCGTAGCTCGCAAGGCGATCTTCGAGCGAGACCCGGCACCCGACCTCAGCTTCGTCCTGGAGGAGTGGACGCTTCGGCGACCACTCGGTGGAAGGGAAATCCTGCGCAAGCAGCTTGAACACCTGCTTGCGGCAGGGCAGTTGCGCAACGTCGAGCTCCAAGTGATGCCGATGGAACGCTATGAGCATGCCGGGGTGGACGGTGGCATTGAGGTGCTCAAGTTTGAGGACGGTTCAGCGGTCGGCCGTTCACCAGCAGTGGCCAACGGGCGACCGGTTTCTGACCTGCGCCAGCTCCGTATCCTGGAACTACGGTATGGCATCATCCGGGCGCAGGCCCTCACGCCACGTGAGTCCGCCTCGTTCATCGAGCAACTGCTGGGGGAGACATGAGCCGCAAGACCTCGTCCGGGGGCACCTGCGACCTGGCGTGGTTCAAGAGCAGTTACAGCAGCGGCAGTGAGGGCGACTCCTGCGTCGAAGTCGCCACCGAGCCCAGCACCGTCCACGTCCGTGACTCGAAGCACCTCGAAGGCCCCCAGCTGGCCTTCACCCCCACCGCGTGGGCCGACTTCGTGCCGTACGCGGTCGGGGGCTGAGCCGGCGACTCCTACTCGACCTCGGCCTCCGGTACGTCCACGGTGGTGTCGAAGAGGTGGTTGTGCGCGGCGTCGTTGCGGCCCCGGCGCAGTGTGTCGAAGGCAGCACGGCTCCAGCCGACCAGGACCCCGGCACGGGTGAGCGCGTTGAGACGGTCGATCTGGCGGGTCCCTCGACGCGTGTCCGGACTCACGAAGCCCGGACCGCGGCGCGGGCCAAGCACGCCTTGGGGCAGGCACCAGCCGAGTGTCGCTCAGAACTTGATGCTGCCGATCATGCCCGCGATGTTCGTCGTCAGGTCGTTGATCGTCGGAGCGATGGTGGAGGACGCGAGGTAGAAGCCGAGGAGCATGCACACGATCGCGTGGCCGGCCTTCAGGCCCGACTTCTTGATCAGCAGGAAGACGATGATCGCCAGCAGCACCACCGCCGAAATCGAGAGTGCCACGGCGGCTCACCTCCAAGGGTCCAAGACATGGGGGCAGACAAGTCGACACGGCCATCCAGTTGTTGATGCAGTTGTCGACACAGATAAATCCACTTGGGTGCCAAGCAGGTTCATACCCACTCTGCGCCAGCGATCATAACTATTCGTACCTGCGCATCGATCGGCGCACGGCCGCACAAGGGGGCGCATGGCCAATATGGTCAGGGCATGACGACCGAGACCAACTCCTTCCCCCGACGGCACGCCCGCACCCAGCGCTTCACGCTCGGCGCGCCGCGTTCGTTCACCGTGGCGCCCGACGGCTCCCGTGTCGTGTTCCTGCGCTCGGGTTCCGGCACGGACCGGGCGAACTCGCTGTGGGTGCTCGACACGGAGGAGGGCACGGAGCGCGTGGCGGCCGACCCGCGCGCCCTCCTCGGCGGCACCGAGGAGCACCTCTCCCCGGAGGAGCGGGCCCGGCGCGAGCGCAGCCGCGAGGGCGGGGCCGGCATCGTCTCCTACGCCACCGACGCCGCCGTGGAGCTGGCGTCTTTTGCCTTGTCAGGGCGGCTTTTCACGGCCGAGCTGCGGGCCGGGACGGCACGCGAGCTGCCCGCCGCCGGCCCGGTGATCGACCCCCGCCCCTCCCCCGACGGCCGCCATGTCGCCTACGTCGCCGGCGGCGCCCTGCGGGTCGTGGGCGCGGAGGGAGCGGACGACCGCGCACTCGCCGCCCCCGACGGCGACCACGTGTCCTACGGAATGGCCGAGTTCATCGCCGCCGAGGAGATGGGGCGCTCGCGGGGCTTCTGGTGGTCACCGGAGTCGGACCGGTTGCTCGTGGCGCGCGTGGACGACACGCCGGTGCGGCGGTGGTGGATCTCCGATCCGGCGCATCCGGAGCGGGAGCCGAGCCGGGTGGCGTACCCCGCGGCGGGCACCGCCAACGCCGACGTACGGCTGTTCGTGATCGGGCTCGACGGCGTGCGCACGGAGGTGTCCTGGGACCGGGCCCGCTACCCGTATCTCGCGCGAGTGCACTGGTCAGGGGCGGGTGCGCCGCTGTTGCTGGTGCAGGCGCGCGATCAGCGCAGCCAGCTGTTCCTGGCGCTGGACCCCGACACCGGGGCGACCCGGATGGTGCACGCCGACGAAGATCCGAATTGGCTTGAACTTTTCCCCGGGGTTCCGTGCTGGAGCCCCTCCGGGCGGCTGGTGCGGATCACCGACGAGGGGGGTGCACGGCGCCTGGTGGTGGGCGAACGGCCGCTCACCGGGGCGCAGTTGCACCTGCGGGCGGTGCTCGACGTCTCCGACGACGACGTGCTGGTCGCGGCCTCGGCGGGCGAGGAGGCGGCCGAGCCGGAGATCGGCGAGGTGCATGTGTACCGGGTGAACGAGCTGGGTGTGGAGCGGCTCTCGCAGGAGCCCGGGGTGCACACGGCGGTGCGGGTCGGGGACGTCACCGTGCTGGTGTCGGCGACCCTGGACCGGCCAGGTTCGCGGGTGCGGATCCTGCGTGACGGGAAACCGACGGCGGCTGTCCCGTCATATGCCGACGATCCCGGTATGTCGCCCCGGGTGACCTTGACCTATGGGGGCGCACGCCGCATCCCGTGCGCCGTGCTTATGCCCCGGGACTACTCCGGGAACGCCCCGCTCCCCGTCCTCATGGACCCCTACGGCGGACCCCACGGCGCCCGGGTGCTGGCCGCGCACAACCCGCACCTCACCTCGCAGTGGTTCGCCGACCAGGGCTTCGCGGTGGTCGTCGCCGACGGCCGGGGCACCCCGGGCCGCTCCCCCGCCTGGGAGAAGGCCGTCCACCACGACTTCACCCTCTGTCTGGACGACCAGATCGAGGCCCTGCAGGACCTGGCGGCGTCCCACCCGCTGGACCTGTCGCGGGTCGCCATCCGCGGATGGTCCTACGGCGGCTACCTCGCCGCGCTGGCCGTGCTGCGCCGGCCCGACGTCTTCCACGCCGGGATCGCCGGCGCCCCGGTGACGGACTGGCGGCTGTACGACACCCACTACACCGAGCGGTACCTGGGCGACCCGGCCGCGCAGCCGGAGTCGTACGCGAGGAGCTCCCTCGTCACCGACGACGGGCTGTCCGGCGCCGCCGGGCCGCACCGCCCGCTGATGATCGTGCACGGGCTCGCCGACGACAATGTGGTCGTCGCCCACGCCCTGCGGCTGTCCTCCGCGCTGCTGGCCGCGGGCCGGCCGCACGAGGTGCTGCCGCTGTCGGGGGTGACCCACATGACCCCGCAGGAGCAGGTCGCGGAGAACCTGCTGCTGCTCCAGGTGGACTTCCTCAAGCGGTCGCTGGGGCTGCGCCCGCACTGAGCGCGGCCCCGCCGCTCAGAGCAGGCTTCTGATCTCCTGCGGCAGCTCGGGGGAGTCGGCGGTGAGGACGTCGCCGGGAATGGCGCCCTCCACCTCGGCGATCTTGTCCTGCATCAGGCGCATCTGAGCGTCGTTCAGGCTGCCGACCGGGGTGCTCGTCGGCACCCCGGCGGCTTCCGCCACGGCCTGGGCGTACTTCACCGGGTTGTTGCCGTCCGACGCGGGCGCGTAGCACTCGAAGGCGTCGAGGATGCTCAGGTCCCGGTACGGGCCGCGCTGGGGGCAGTTCGCCGTGCGCAGGAACGTGGCGATCGCCCGGAACCCGGCCTCCCGGGTCGGGAAGATCAGGAAGTTGTGCCAGTTGAACTTGCCCGGGTACTGCCCGTAGTCCGGTCCGCCGGGGCGGCCGGTGATGTTGCCGGGATTGTTGTTCAGCCAGGCGTAGGTGCCGGGGAAGCCGCGCATGTGCGGCTGGCCCCGGAAGATGGTGCCGTCGGCGTGCACCACGAACTGGAAGATCTCCTTGCCGTGCCCCTGGTAGTCGGCCGGGCCCGTGGATCCCGGGAACCAGGTGGTGCGCGGGATGTCCTGTGACATCGAGATCCGCCCGTCGAAGTACCAGACGTGGTCGCCCGGGGTCAGCCGTCCGCCGACGGGTGTGATGGGAGTGGCGGCACCGGCCGGCGTCCAGACCGCGTCCACCGAGTCCGCGAACCCGGCCTCGGCCGAGCCGGGCCAGTTGCCGCTCACGGGCAGGGGGTAGCCGTCGTCGACCCGGTCACCGGCGATGTCGTAACGGACGTATTGGCCCCGGCGGAAGAAGTACGCCTTGCCGCTGCCCGTGACGAAGCCTCCCTCGATCCCGTCCGTGAATCCCGCCTCGGCGAAGCCGGGCCAGTTGCCGCTCACGGGCAGGGGGTAGCCGTCGTCGACCCGGTCGCCGGCGATGTCGTAACGGAGGTAGGAGTCCCCGCGGAAGAAGTACACCTTCCCGTTGCCCCAGTTCACCGCCGAGTCCAGCGAGTCGCCGAATCCGGCCGCCGGGAATCCTCCCCACCCGCCGTCGATGCCGGCCGGCTCGCCGTCGACGGCGAGCCGCTGTTCGTCGATGCGCAGATAGGAACTGCCTCTGAAGAAGTAGAGCTTTCCGTTGCCGAGCGAGACGGCCGCGTCGATGCCCGGCTCGAAGCCGGTTCCGTCGATCCCCGACCAGCCCGCCGTGGCGGGTTTTGGATATCCGTCGTCCACGCGATCGTGCTCCAGGTCGTACCTGGCATACATCGCACCGCGCAGGAAGAAGGCCTTGGTCATCACTGCTCGCCCTCTCGCGCGCTGGGCCCGGCGAGCGGGCTCGGAGCACGCGGTTCACTTGCTGCGGGATGCCCGGGCCCTGCCGCGTTCGCCACCGCCCCACCGGCTGCCCGGGACGTGCTGGGCGCCCACTTCAAACATACGGCGGTCCCGGGCAGACCGCCTGTTCAGCGGGCGTGCGCACGGCCACGGGCCGGGATCCCCACAGGGTCCCGGCCCGCTTACGGCACCCGCACGGCCGTACGCTGTCCAGCGTCGCCCGTCCGTATATCGGAACCGAGTCCGCCAAGTTGCGTGCGTGTTAACACAGTTGGCGGACATATGTACGGATGTGGGAGGTGGCCGGGGAGCTCCTAGGCGAGCCGCTCCTCCGGCGGCACCACCAGCTTCTCCTCCGCGAAGTGGCAGGCCGACGCATGGGCCGCCGGGCCGCCCAGGGCGCGGTACTCGGCGGGCACCGCCAGCGCCGGGACCTCCACCGCGCACCGCTCCCGCGCCTTGAAGCACCGGGTGCGGAAGCGGCAGCCGGAGGGGATGTTCGTCGGGGACGGCACGTCACCGGTGAGGATGATCCGCTCCCGGCGCTCCCGGGCCTCCGGGTCGGGGACCGGGACGGCGGAGAGCAGGGCCTGGGTGTAGGGGTGGGTCGGATGCTCGTAGATCTCGGTTTCGGTGCCCGTCTCGACGATGCGGCCGAGGTACATCACCCCGACGCGGTCGGAGATGTGACGGACGATCGACAGGTCGTGCGCGATGAAGATGCAGGAGAGGTTGAACTCGTCCTGCAGACGCTCCATCAGGTTGATGACCTGCGCCTGGACGGAGACGTCCAGGGCGGAGACCGGCTCGTCGCAGATGATGATCTCCGGGTTGAGCGCCAGGCCGCGGGCGATGCCGATGCGCTGGCGCTGACCGCCGGAGAACTGGTGCGGATAGCGGTTGATGTACTCCGGGTTGAGACCCACCACGTCCAGCAGCTCCTGGACACGCTTGCGGCGGTCGCCCTTCGGAGCCACCTCGGGGTGGATGTCGAACGGCTCCCCGATGATGTCGCCCACCGTCATCCGCGGGTTCAGCGAGGTGTACGGGTCCTGGAACACCATCTGGATGTTCCGGCGCACCGCCTTCAGGGCCCGGCCCGAGAGCCGGGTGATGTCCTCGCCCCGGTAGCGGATGGAGCCGGCCGTCGGCCGCTCCAGGTTCACCAGCATCTTCGCGACCGTCGACTTGCCGCAGCCGGACTCGCCGACGATGCCCAGGGTCTCGCCGCGGGCCAGCGTGAAGTCCACTCCGTCGACGGCCCGCACCTCGCCGACGCGCTTCTTGAAGACGACGCCCCGGGTCAGCGGGTAGTGCTTGACCAGGCCGCTGACCTCCAGGATCGGCTCAGCCATCCAGGCACTCCCTCCAGAAGTGGCAGGCGCTGCCGCGGGTGGCGGACACCTCGAGCAGCGGGGGCTCGTCGACCCGGCACAGGCCGCGGGCCAGCGGGCAGCGGGGGTGGAAGGCGCAGCCGGGCGGGATGCGCGTGAGGTTCGGCGGCAGGCCCCTGATGGCGTAGAGCTCCTGGCCCTTCTGGTCCAGACGCGGGATGGAGTCCAGCAGGCCCCGGGTATAGGGGTGGGCCGGCGCCTTGTAGATGTCGTACACGGGGGCGGACTCGACGATGCGGCCCGCGTACATGACCGCGATGCGGTCGGCGACGTCGGCGACCACACCGAGGTCGTGGGTGATCAGGACGAGGCCCATGCGGTACTCGCGCTGCAGCTCCGCCAGCAGGTCCATCACCTGGGCCTGGACGGTGACGTCCAGGGCGGTGGTCGGTTCGTCGGCGATGATCAGGGCGGGTTCGAGGGCGATCGCCATCGCGATCATGATGCGCTGGCGCATGCCGCCGGAGAACTGGTGCGGGTACTGCCTGACCCGCTCCCGGGCGGCGGGGATGCGGACCCGGTCCATCAGCTCGATCGCCTTGGCCCGCGCGTCCTTCCAGGACGTGCCCCGGTGGACCACGAACATCTCGCCGAGCTGGTCGCCCACGGGGATCACCGGGTTCAGGGAGGACAGCGCGTCCTGGAAGATCATCGCCATCCCGGCGCCCCGGACCCTGCGGCGCTCCTCCTCCTTCAGCTTCAGCAGGTCCCGGCCCTGGAAGAGCACCTCGCCGCCGGTGATCCGGCCGGGCGGCATGTCGAGGATGCCCATGACGGCCTGCGCGGTGACGGACTTGCCGGAGCCGGACTCGCCGAGGATCGCGAGGGTCTCCCCGGCGTCCACCTGGTAGCTGACGCCGTTGACGGCCTTGGCGACGCCGTCCCGGGTGTGGAACTCCACGTGCAGGTCGCGCACTTCGAGCAGCACGTCGGCTCACCTCAGCCTCGGGTCGAGGGCGTCGCGCACCGCGTCGCCGAGCATGATGAAGGCCAGCACCGTGACCGCGAGGGCGCCGGAGGGCCACAGGAGCGCGTGCGGGGCGTTGCGGACGTAGGGCGAGGCGGCGGAGATGTCGATGCCCCAGGAGACGCTGGGCGGCTTCAGCCCGACGCCGAGGTAGGACAGCGTGGCCTCGAGCGCGATGTAGGTGCCGAGCGCGATGGTGGCGACCACGATGACCGGGGCGATCGCGTTGGGCGCGATGTGCCGCAGCAGCAGCCGGGTGCTGGAGGCGCCGAGGGCGCGGGCGGCCTGGACGTAGTCGTTCTGCTTGGCGGTGATGACGGCGCCGCGGGCGATGCGGGAGATCTGCGGCCAGCCGAGCAGCACGATGAAGCCGATGACGGGCCAGACGGTGTTGCTGGTGATGACGGACAGCAGCACCAGGCCGCCGAGGACGACGGGGATGGCGAAGAAGACGTCGGTGACGCGGGAGAGGAAGGAGTCCCAGACGCCGCCGAAGAAGCCGGCCAGAGCCCCGAGGACGCTGCCGAGCACGGCGACGCCGAGCGTGGCGAGGACGCCCACGGCGACGGAGGTGCGGGCGCCGTAGACGGTGCGGGTGTAGACGTCGCAGCCCTGCCCGTTGAAGCCGAACGGGTGGCCGGGCTGGGAGCCCTCCTGGGCCTGGGACAGGTCGCACTTGAGCGGGCTGCCGGAGGTGATCAGCGAGGGCCACAGGGAGATGACGATCAGGAAGCAGATGACCAGGGCGGAGACGATGAAGACGGGGTTGCGGCGCAGGTCGCGCCAGGCGTCGGACCACAGGGAGCGGGGCCTGCCCTGCGGGCCGGTGCCGTCGGGCCCTGCGGGCGGCTCCTGAAGGACCTCGGCCTCGTCCACGCCCAGGTCCATGGTGCCGCCCGTCCCGGTGCCCGCGAGGGCGCGTTCGGGCTCGTAGTGCTGGTCAGGCATAGCGGATCCTCGGGTCGAGTACGGCGTACAGCAGGTCGACGACGAGATTGCAGAGCAGGAAGACCAGGACGAGGACGGTGACGAAGCCGACCACGGTCTGCGTGTTCTGCCGCAGGATGCCTTGGTAGAGCTGGTAGCCGACGCCGTGGATGTTGAAGATCCGCTCGGTGACGATGGCCCCGCCCATGAGGAAGCCGATGTCGGCACCGATGAAGGTGACCACGGGGATGAGGGAGTTGCGCAGCAGGTGCCGGACGACGACCCGCCGGCGGGGCAGACCCTTGGCGACGGCGGTGCGTACGTAGTCGGAGCGCCGGTTCTCGGCGATGGAGGTGCGGGTCAGCCGGGTGACGTAGGCGAGGGAGACCGACGCCAGCACCAGGCCGGGCACGATCAGCTCGTCGAAGGGGGCGGCGGAGGAGACGGAGGGGCGGATCCAGCCCCATTTCACGCCGAGCAGCAGCTGCAGCAGCAGGCCGGTGACGAAGGTGGGCACCGAGATGACGACGAGGGTCACCAGAAGCACCGAGGTGTCGACCGGGCGGCCGCGGCGCAGCCCGGTGAGCACACCGAGGGTGATGCCGATGACGATCTCGAAGCAGATGGCGACCAGGGTGAGCCGGATGGTGACGGGGAACGCCGTCGACATCAGCTCGGTGACCTCCTGGCCGTTGAACGCCGTGCCGAAGTCGCCGGTGAAGATGTTCCCCATGTAGGTCAGGTACTGCTGCCAGCCCGGCTGGTCGAGGCCGAACTCGTGGCGGAGCCGGGCGGCGGTCGCCGGGTCGCAGCGGCGCTCGCCGCACAGCCCGGCGACGGGGTCGCCCATCACATGGACCATGAGGAAGATCAGCAGCGTGGCCCCGATGAACACCGGGATCATCTGGAGCAGACGCCGGACGACGTAACGCCCCATGACGGCTCAGCTGACCTTGATCTCGTCGTAGACGGGGACGCTGAAGGGGTTGAGCTTGACGCCGGAGAGCCGCTCGGACCAGCCGGCGCTGCCGTTCTGGTACCACAGCGGGATGGCCGCCATGTTGTCGCGGACGACCTCCTCGGCCTGCTGGAACAGCTCGACTGCCTTGGCGGGGTCGGACTCCCCGTTGGCGCGGTCGACCAGGTCGTCGAACTTCTCGTTGGACCACTTGCCGTCGTTGGAGGAGGCGTCGGTGTAGTAGAGCGGCTGCAGGAAGTTCTGGATGAGCGGGTAGTCCATCTGCCAGCCGGCGCGGAACGGGCCGCCCATCTTGCGCTGGGTGATCCGGCTGCGGAAGTCGGCGAAGGTGCCGATCGGGCTGGCGGTGCAGGCGCGGTCGTTGTCGAGGGCGTTGTTGATGGAGTTGCAGACGGCCTCGACCCAGTCCTTGTGGGAGCCGGTGTCCGCGTTGAAGGTGATGGTGACCCGGCCGCCGGGCAGGCCGCCGCCCTCCTTGACGAGCTTCTTGGCCTCCTCGGGATCGTACGTGCAGGCGTCGCCGCACAGCCCGTCCTGGAAGCCGCCGTCCTTGCCGAGGACCGGGGAGGTCCAGTCGGTGGCGGGGGTGCGGGTCTTGTGGAAGATCGTCTCGGTGATCTGCTTGCGGTTGATCGCCCGCGACAGCCCGGTGCGGACCTTCTCCATGCCGGGCTTGTCCCAGGCCTTGTCGTAGTAGGGGAAGGCGAGGGTCTGGAGGATGCCGGCGGGGGTGTTGAGGTAGCGGTCGCCGAGGTCGTTCTTGACGTTCTTCAGCTGAGAGGCGGGGACGTCGTCGACGAGGTCGAGGTTGCCGGCCAGCAGGTCGGTGTAGGCGGTGTTGTTGTCGGTGTAGACCTTGAGGTCGACTCCGCCGTTCCGGGCCTTGTCGTCGCCGGGGTACTCCTCCCACCGGCGCAGGGAGATCTGGGAGCCCTTGGTGTAGGAGTCGACCAGGTAGGGGCCGTTGCCGATGGGCTTGGCGATCCAGGCGTCGTGGTCCTCGAAGAAGGCCCGGGGCAGGGGGGCGTAGGCGTTGTAGCCGAGGGTGTCGGGGAAGGTCGAGAACTTCTGGGTGAGCTTGACGGTGAAGGTCAGGTCGTCGACGACCTTCAGCCCGGACAGCTTGCCGGCGGTCTGCTCGCCGTTCTCCGGGTGGACCTTGTCGTATCCCTCGATGTAGCCGAAGAAGTAGGCGTTGCGCTGGTTGTTCTTCAGGCCGGCGCCGTAGTTCCAGGCGTCCACGAAGGAGCGGGCGGTGACCTTCTCGCCGTTGCTGAAGGTCCAGCCGTCCTTGATCTTGATGGTGAAGTTCTGCGAGTCCGAGGTCTCGATGCTCTCCGCGAGCATGTCCTCGGCGGCCCCGGTCTCCGGGTCGTAGCGCTTGAGACCCCGGAAGATCATGTCGAGGACCTTGCCGCCCTGCACCTCGTTGGTGTTGGCCGGCTCCAGCGGGTTCTGCGGGTCGCCCCAGGAGGCACTGAGCACCGCACCCGCGTCCGCACTCCCGCCGCCGCTGCTCTCGCTTCCGCAGGCGGTCGCCGCGAGAGCCACGGCGACCGCACCGACGACCCACCTGGCGTGCGTGCCTCCACGCATGGAGTGCCTCCTCGTCCGTGCACCTGTCGATCCCTGAAGGCCCAATATCTGATAAATGGCGCACATCGCCTAAGTGCGACGCCTGTCCGGGGCGAAATCGGGGGCGGACTCCAGCCGTATGTACGTATCGGAGGAGCCTCGGGGCGGGGGGCCGAGGGCACGAAACGGCGGAACCCGGCGCCACCTGACGGGGCGCCGGGTTCCGGTCGGGGGGACGGGGCGTATGGGGGTTACGCCGCGTGGACCACGTCCTTCTCCTCGGCGAAGTGGCAGGCCGACTCGTGGGCCGCCGGGGAGTCGGAACCCTTGAACCGCTCGGGGACCGCCAGCAGCGGCACCTCGGTGGCGCACTTGTCCTGGGCCTTCCAGCAGCGGGTGCGGAAGCGGCAGCCCGACGGCGGGTTGGCCGGGGACGGGACGTCACCGGTGAGGATGATCCGCTCACGGCCCTCACGGGACTCGGGGTCCGGGACCGGGACGGCCGAGAGCAGGGCCTGGGTGTAGGGGTGGGTCGGGTGGTCGTAGATCTGCACATCGGTGCCGATCTCGGCGACCTTGCCCAGGTACATCACCCCGACGCGGTCGGAGATGTGACGGACGATCGACAGGTCGTGCGCGATGAAGATGTAGGAGAGGTTGAACTCGTCCTGCAGACGCTCCATCAGGTTGATGACCTGCGCCTGGACGGAGACGTCCAGGGCGGAGACCGGCTCGTCGCAGATGATGATCTCCGGGTTGAGCGCCAGGCCGCGGGCGATGCCGATGCGCTGGCGCTGACCGCCGGAGAACTGGTGCGGATAGCGGTTGATGTACTCCGGGTTGAGACCCACCACGTCCAGCAGCTCCTGGACACGCTTGCGGCGGTCGCCCTTCGGAGCCACCTCGGGGTGGATGTCGAACGGCTCCCCGATGATGTCGCCCACCGTCATCCGCGGGTTCAGCGAGGTGTACGGGTCCTGGAACACCATCTGGATATTGCGGCGCACCGCCTTCAGCGCACGCCCCGACAGCCGGGTGATGTCCTGGCCCTTGTAGAAGATCTCGCCGGCGGTCGCCTGCTCCAGGTTCATCAGCAGCTTGGCCACCGTGGACTTGCCGCAGCCGGACTCGCCCACGATGCCCAGGGTCTCGCCCTGGTAGAGGTCGAAGGAGACCCCGTCGACGGCCTTCACGGCGCCGACCTGCTTCTTGAACAGGATGCCCTGGGTGAGCGGAAAGTGCTTCACCAGGTTGCGGACCTGCAGGATCGGCTCACCGCGCTCGACCGGCGCCTCGATGGCGGCGACGGCCTCCTCCTCGGTGTGGGCCTCGACCTCGGCCACCTCGGAGACGTTCGGCGTGGCGTCGACCGGCTCGTCCTTCTTGCTGAGCTCAGCCATTGATCGTCTCCTTCCAGAAGTGGCACGCCGAGGCACGGCCGACCAGTTCGGTCCCGTCCGCCGCGGTCACCGGGTGCAGCGGCGGGACATCCGTACGGCAGATGTCCTGCGCCTTGGGGCAGCGCGGGTTGAACGCGCAACCGCTCGGGATCCGCGTCAGGTTCGGCGGCAGTCCCTTGATCGCGTACAGCTCCTGGCCCTTCTGGTCCAGGCGCGGGATCGAGTCCAGCAGACCCTTGGTGTAGGGGTGGGCCGGGCTCTTGTACAGGTCGTGCACCGGGGCGCGCTCCACGATCCGGCCGGCGTACATCACCGCGATCTTGTCGGCGACGTCCGCGACCACACCCAGGTCATGGGTGATCAGGATCAGACCCATCCGGTACTCGCGCTGCAGCTCCGCCAGCAGGTCCATCACCTGCGCCTGGACGGTCACGTCCAGGGCGGTGGTGGGCTCGTCGGCGATGATCAGGTCCGGCTCGAGGGCAAGCGCCATGGCGATCATGATGCGCTGGCGCATACCGCCGGAGAACTGGTGCGGGTAGTCGTTGACCCGCGCCGCGGCGGCCGGGATCTTCACCCGGTCCATCATCTCGATCGCCCTGGCCTTGGCGTCCTTCTTGGACAGGCCCTGGTGCACCCGGAACATCTCGCCGAGCTGGTAGCCCACCGAGAGCACGGGGTTGAGCGAGGACAGCGCGTCCTGGAAGATCATCGCGATCCTCCGGCCGCGGATCTTCCGGCGCTCCTCCTCGGACAGCTTCAGCAGGTCCTGCCCGCGGAAGATGACCTCGCCCTTGGAGATGCGCCCCGGAGGCATGTCGAGGATGCCCATGATCGCCTGCGCGGTCACGGACTTGCCGGAGCCGGACTCGCCGAGCACGGCGAGGGTCTCGCCCGCGTCCACGGTGTAGTTGACCCCGTTGACGGCCTTGGCGACACCGTCCCGCGTGTGGAACTCCACGTGCAGGTCCCGGACTTCGAGCAGGGGGCCGTCGAAGTCCTCGGCGCTCGGCTCGAGGACGGCGTCGGTCTTGTCGATGATGCTCACGTAACGCCTCCCTCAGCGCGACTTGGGGTCAAGGGCGTTGCGTACCGCATCGCCGAACATGAGGAACGCCAGCACCGTGAGGCTCAGCATCGCGGCCGGGAAGAACAGGACGTACTGCGCGGTGCGCAGGTAGTCCTTGCCCGCCGAGATGTCCTGGCCCCAGGAGATCGAGTCGGTCAGACCGATGCCCAGGAAGGACAGGGTCGCCTCGGCCGTGATGTAGCCGCCGAGCGCGATGGTGGCGACGACGATCACCGGGGCGACGGCGTTCGGAAGGATGTGCTTGAACAGGATCCGGCCGGTTCCGGCGCCGAGCGCCTTGGCCGCGGTGACGTAGTCGGCCTGTTTGACCGTGATCACCGAGCCGCGCATGACGCGTGCGATGGAGGTCCAGCCGAGGACCGCCAGGGACAGCGAGACCACGGGCACCGAACGCTCGGCGAAGGTGTTCAGGACCACCATGGCGCCGAGCAGGAACGGGATGCCGAAGAAGACGTCGGTGATACGGGACATCACCGAGTCGATCCAGCCGCCGAAGTAGCCCGAGACCAGGCCGACCAGACCGCCGAGCAGGGTCACGGCCACGGTGACCATGACGCCGACGAGGATCGAGGCGCGGGTGCCGTGCAGCAGCCGGGCGTAGATGGAGCGGCCCTGGTGGTCGTAGCCGAGCCACTCGGCGGAGAAGACATGGCCGAGTTCGGGCTTCTGCAGGTAGTGCTTGGTCAGGTCGCCGTCCCGCGGGCTGACGTTGCCCGAGATGAACAGGTCCGGCACGGCGGCGATGACCAGCAGCAGCAGGATCAGACCCGCCGAGAGCAGGAACATCCAGTTGTGCCGCAGGTCGTACCAGGCGTCCGACCAGAGGCTGCGGGGCTTGCCGGGAGCGGGACCGGCGTCCGTGGCGAGGACGTTGTCCGTGGTGGTCGCGGCCTGGGCCGCCACGGCGGTGTCCGTTTTCGAGGCCAGCTCAGGCATAGCGAATCCTCGGGTCCAGGACCGCGTACAGCAGGTCGACGATCAGGTTGACGAAGAGGTAGATGAGCACCATCACCGTGACGATGCCCACCACCGTCGCTCCCTCGCGGCGGCTGAGGGCCTGGTAGACCAGGTTTCCGATGCCCTGCACGTTGAAGATGCCCTCGGTGACGATGGCGCCGGTCATCAGGTTGCCGATGTCGATGCCGAGGAAGGTGACCACGGGGATCATCGAGTTGCGCATCAGGTGCATGGAGATGATGCGCCGGCGCGGCAGACCCTTGGCGACCGCCGTGCGCATGTAGTCCGCGCGCAGGTTCTCCGCGATGGACGTACGCGTCAGACGCGCGACGTACGCCAGGGACAACGAGGCGAGGACGATGGCCGGCAGGAACAGCTGACTGAAGTTCATCGAGTCCTGGACGGTCGGCGTGGTCCAGCCGAGCTGCATGGCGAACAGCCACTGGAACAGGAAGCCGAGCACGAACGACGGCACCGAGATGAGCGCCAGCGTCAGCACGAGCACACCGGTGTCGGTCTTCTTGCCCGCGCGCATGCCGGAGAGGATGCCCAGCGACACGCCCACGAGGACGGTGAAGACGAAGGCGATGATCGTCAGGCGGACGGTGACGGGGAAGGCCTCGGAGATGACCTCGGCGACCGGGCGCCGGCTGGCGATCTGGGTGCCGAAGTCACCTTGCGGCAGGCCGGCGAGGTAGTTGACGTACTGCTGCCAGAGCGGCTTGTCGAGCCCGTACTCCGCCTTGATCGCCGCGATCTGCGACGGGTCCACCGACTGTTCTCCGTACAGCGCACGCACGGGGTCGCCGGGCAGCGCGTACATCATGAGAAAGATCAGCAGTGTCGTCCCGATGAACACCGGGATCATCTGGAGCAGTCGCCGCGCGACGTAGCGCCCCATGGTTCCTCCATGTCGGTCACAGCGGGAGAGGCCGACGGGCTGTCCGCTCCGTGTTCCGGAGACTCATGCCCGTCGGCCCCCCGCCGGCACCGGTGACGGCCCGGAAGGGGCCGTCACCCGCGTGCGAACTGTTCGATTACTTCTTGAGGACCTCGACGTCCTGCAGGACCGGGTCACCGTTGTTGTCGAACTTCACGTTCTTGACGTTCGTGGAGTAGCCGTAGTTGGCCTTGTAGTACCAGAGCGGGATGGCCGGCATCTTCTCGAACATGGCCTTCTCCGCCTCCTGGTAGGCCTTGATGGCGCCGTCCAGGTCCTTGGCGTTGTCGCCCTTCTTGAAGAGGGCGTCGATCTCCTTGTCGGCGAAGCCGGAGGTGTTGCCGGCCGCCTTGGAGCCGTACAGGTCCCGCATGAAGTTGACGTTCAGCGGGTAGTCCTGCACCCAGCCGCCGCGGTACATGGACTTGACCTTGTGGGCGTCACGCGTGTCCAGGTCGGTCTGGAAGTCCGGCTTGGAGTCGCCGGCGCACTCGACACCGGTGGCCTTGCGGATGCTGTTGCAGACCGCCTCGACCCACTCCTTGTGACCGCCATCCGCGTTGAACTGGATGAAGATCTTGTTGCCCGGAACGCCGCCGCCCTCCTTGATGAGCTGCTTGGCCTTGTCCGGGTTGTAGGTGAGGATGTCGCCCGCGACGCCCGGCTGGTAGCCGGCGACTCCCTTGGCCACGAAGCTGGTGGCGGGCTCGCGGGTGCCGTTGAGGACGGTCTTGGTGATCGTCTCGCGGTCGATCGCCATCGACAGGCCCTGCAGGACCTTGGGGTCGATGTCCTTCCACTGCTTGGTGTAGAAGGCCGGGACGATCGACTGGACGGCGTTGTAGGGCTCGTCCACCGCGCGGTCACCGAGGTCGGTCTTGCGCTTGGGCAGGTCCTTCGGGCCGATCTGGCGGATGATGTCCAGGTTGTTGGAGAGCAGGTCCTGGTAGCCGGCCTCGACGGTGGTGTAGTTCTTGAAGATCACACCGCCGTTCTTGGGCTTGTCCGCGCCCTTGTAGTCGGCGTAGGTCTTGACCTCGATCTGCTTCTTGTGCTCCCACTTGACGAACTCGTAGGGGCCGTTGCCGACCGGCTTCTCGCCGTAGGCCTCCGGGTCCTTGAAGAATCCGCTGGGCAGCGGGGACCAGACGTCGTAGCCGAGCTTGTACTCGAAGTACGGGATCGGCGAGGACAGCTCGATGGTGAAGGTCTTGTCGTCGATGACCTTCAGACCGGACATCTTGTCGCTCTTCGGCTCACCCTTCTCCGGGTGGACGTCCTCGAAGCCCTTGATGTCGGAGAACCAGTAGCTGTTCGTCTGGTTGTTCTTGATGTTGGCGGCCCAGTTCCAGGCGTCCACGTAGGACTTGGCCGTGACCGGCTCGCCGTTGTGGAACTTCCAGCCGTCCTTGAGGGTGACCGTCCAGACCTTGTTGTCCTCGGTCTTGATGGACTCGGCGTTCTCGTAAACGATCTTGCCCTTGTCGTCGAAGTCGACAAGCTGGGAGAAGATCGCACGGATGACCTTGGAGCCGTTCGACTCCTTGGCGTTCGCGGGCTGGAGCGGGTTCTGGGGCTCGCCGACGTCGACCGAGAAAATGCCCTTCGGGTCGACCTCGCCCTTGCCGTTGTCGCTGCCGCTGTCGCCGCTTCCCCCACCACAGGCGGTCGCGCCCAGCGCCACAACCGCGGCTATCGCGACCCACTTGGCGCTCTTGGCACCGCGCATGGGTTCCTCCTCATGAGTCCATTGGTTCACCGCAAAGAAGAGCACACGACATGTCGCCGTCCACCGCCCGTCGCCGGTGCCGGAGATCGTCAGGTGCCCCCGCGCTCGTGAGTCGGCGCCGACAGCGCGTGACCCGTTCGTCCGAGCTCTACGCGCCTAACTATCTGCCATGCGCCTGGACCGAACCACACCCTCGAGGTCTCGGTTCGATCACAGCTCGGGCCTAGATCTTCCAAAATCCGGACAAAGGGTTTGGTGAAAGATCCCTGCGAAACGGACTTGTTACACATCTACCGGGGTTGAGTGTCCGAATACCGGACACCCGGGTGAGAAAAACCGATTGCGCGTAACGTGGCCGCATTGCAGGGTGACCGCCGGGGCTGCCGCGTGCTCAGCACACTTGGCCGGCAAGGCCGTTGGCCATGGGGACCTCGGGCCCGGTTGCTGCCGGCCGTATGGGCGCTTTGCTCGTCGCAGGGTAGTGCGGAATGACCCCCTCCAACGCTTCTCCCAGCGAGATCGAGGGTTTTCCCTACGCCCGTCCACCCCTGTTCGAGGGGCTCCCCCCGGCCCCCTCTGCAGCCCTCCCCGCCGCCTCCCCGCGATGCATATGCGAACGGCACCGGGCACCCCTCTTCAGGGGTCCCGGTGCCGTCTGCGGCGTCCTGCGGGCCGGTCAGGCGTGCTTGGCGCGGCTCGCGGCGCGGGCGCGCTCACGCTGGTCGAGGACCACCTTGCGGATCCGGACCGCCTCCGGGGTCACCTCGACGCACTCGTCGTCACGGCAGAACTCCAGCGACTGCTCCAGGGAGAGCTTGCGCGGCGGGACGATGGACTCGGTCACATCGGCGGTCGAGGACCGCATGTTGGTGAGCTTCTTCTCCTTGGTGATGTTGACGTCCATGTCGTCGGAGCGGGAGTTCTCGCCGACGATCATGCCCTCGTACACCTCGGTGCCGGGCTCCACGAACAGCACGCCCCGCTCCTGGAGGTTGGTCATGGCGAACGCCGTGACCACGCCGGCGCGGTCGGCCACCAGGGAGCCGTTGTTACGGGTCTGCAGCGGGCCGAACCAGGGCTCGTGCCCCTCGTGGATGGAGTGCGCGATACCGGTGCCCCGGGTCTGCGTCAGGAACTCCGTCCGGAAGCCGATCAGCCCCCGCGACGGCACCACGAACTCCATGCGCACCCAGCCGGAGCCGTGGTTGGACATGTTGTCCATACGGCCCTTGCGGACGCCCATGAGCTGGGTGACGGCACCCATGTGCTCCTCGGGCACATCGATCGTCATCCGCTCGACCGGCTCGTAGATCTTGCCGTCGACCTCCTTGGTGACGACCTGCGGCTTGCCGACGGTCAGCTCGTAGCCCTCCCGGCGCATGGTCTCCACCAGGATCGCCAGCGCCAGCTCGCCGCGGCCCTGCACCTCCCAGGCGTCCGGCCGGTCGGTGTCCAGCACGCGCAGCGAGACATTGCCGATGAGCTCGCGGTCGAGGCGGTCCTTGACCTGGCGGGCGGTGACCTTGCGGTCCTTCACGGCCGCCTTCGCGTCGGCGCCCTTGCCGGTGCCGCCGCGGCCGACCAGCGGGGAGGTGTTGGTGCCGATCGTCATGGAGATCGCCGGCTCGTCCACCGTGATCAGCGGCAGCGGCTTGGGGTTCTCCGGGTCGGCCAGGGTCTCGCCGATCATGATGTCGGGGATGCCGGCCACGGCGCAGATGTCACCGGGGCCCGCCTTCTCGGCCGGCTTGCGCGTGAGCGCCTCGGTCATCATCAGCTCGCTGATCCGCACATTGCTGACCGAGCCGTCGCGCTTGATCCAGGCGACGGTCTGCCCCTTCTTCAGCTCGCCCTGGTGCACGCGGAGCAGGGCGATACGGCCGAGGAAGTTGTCGGCGTCCAGGTTGGTCACATGCGCCTGGAGCGGGGCGCCCTCCTCGTAGGCGGGGGCGGGGATGTGCTCCAGGATCGTGGAGAAGAACGGCTCCAGCGAGTCGGAGTCGCCCGGCACGGTGCCGTCCTCGGGCTTGGTCAGCGAGGCGATCCCGTCCCGGCCGCACGCATAGACGATCGGGAACTCGATCTGCTCCTCGTCCGCGTCCAGATCCAGGAAGAGGTCGTAGGTCTCGTTGACGACCTCGTCGATCCGGGCGTCCGGACGGTCCGTCTTGTTGATGCACAGGATGATCGGCAGCCGCGCCTGGAGCGCCTTGCGCAGCACGAACCGGGTCTGCGGCAGCGGGCCCTCGGAGGCGTCGACGAGCAGCACGACACCGTCGACCATCGACAGACCCCGCTCGACCTCGCCGCCGAAGTCGGCGTGGCCGGGGGTGTCGATGATGTTGATGGTGATGGGGTCCCCGCCGGCCTTGGGGTGGTACTTCACCGCCGTGTTCTTGGCGAGGATCGTGATCCCCTTCTCACGCTCCAGGTCGTTGGAGTCCATCATGCGGTCGTCGACCTGGTCGAGCTGGTGCGCGGCGAAGGCGCCCGCCTGCTTGAGCATGCCGTCGACGATGGTGGTCTTGCCGTGGTCGACGTGAGCGACGATGGCGACGTTGCGGATGTCGTGGCGCGTGGCCATAAGCTGCCGTACTCCCGGAGTGGTGAGGAATGCCTCGCGCGAACGTCTGCGGTGCGCGGGCCCTGCCGGGCTGAACACGCCACGGCCTCACCCCATGGTACGGGGCGCGCCCCCGAACCCCTCGCCCCGCTGTATCGCCGCAGGTCAGAAGCGTCGTTGCACCCTGCTCAGCCATGCCTTTGAAGGCACCCGGGGTGGGTGCCGGCCGGGGGTGGGTTTGCGCCAGGGCCTGTCGTTTGGATCAGGTCGCAGGGAGTAGGCGCTACGCGCACCCCCACCGGAGGGGCAGTTGCGCCGCAGGCATCTCTACGCGAACCCCCGCCGGGCCGCAGAGTGTTCAGGACGGAGATGACTTCCCGGGGCCCTGGGCGCCCTTCTTGAGGAAGCCCATGTCTTCGTAGACGGGGGTGCGGAAGCCGAAGGCTCCGGCGTTGGCGAGGTTCTTGCGGGCCGCCACCAGCTGGGGGCGCTGGTAGAGGGGGATGGAACCGGCCGCGGCCCAGATGCGGGAGTCGGCCTTGCGCAGCAGCGCGCTGCGCTCGGAGTCGTCCAGGGTCGTGATCGCCTGGTCGAAGAGCTGGTCCACCTGGTCGGTGCCGACCCGCGTGTAGTTCTGCGCGACGTTCAGCGAGCCGTCCGCGGCCGGGACCGGCTTGGCGTACACCGGCCGGGCGTCCGTCGCCGGGTACGCCGTGGCGGGCCACGAGTACAGGGCCAGATCGAACTCACCGGACGCGATGTGGTCCTTGAAGTAGCTCTCGTCGTCGACCTTGGAGATCTCGGTACGGATGCCGATCTTCTTCAGCATCCGGGAGATCCGCTCGGCCACGGTGCGCAGCGCCTCCGAGCCGGGCCCGCTCGGGACCACGAAGCGCAGGGTGAGGGCCTTGCCGTTCTTGGCGACCGGCGCGTTCTCCGCGTTGGCGGGCGCCGCCGTGCCCTTGGGTGCGTAGGCCCCGGGCGCGCCGCCCTGCTTGTGCCGCGCCGTCCCGTCGTGCGCCGGCTGCCCTTCACCGTCCAGCGTGGCGGAATCCCGCGGCGCCTTCCCGTCATCCCCCGCGTCGTCTTCGTTCTCGTCGTTCTCCTCGCCGACGATGTACGTGCCGTCGTCGTCGCCGCTCCCAGACTCGCCCGACTTTTCTCCGGAGGAGTTCTCAGAGCCGGCGGCCTCCTTCTCCTCCCCCTCGTCCTTCGTCCCCTCCTTCACCGGCCCACCCGGCACCCACCCCGCATCCGCCAGCAGCGCCCGCGCCTCCGCCGCGTCCTGCTCCCCGAGCGCCCCGCTGTTGTCCGCGTAGGCCGCCTGCCCGGACAGGGCAAGATGGCTCCCGACCGGCTCGCTCGGCAGACCGAGCGGCTTGAGCACCGCCTCCGCCAGCGCCTCGCGGTCCAGCGCCCGCGCCACCGCCCGCCGCACCCGCTCGTCCGCCAGCGGCCCCTCCGCCCCGTTCAGCGCGAGCTGCGTGTACGCCGGCTCCAGCGACTTGCGCACCTCGAAGCCCGCCAGCGCCTTCTGCTCGCGGGCGTACTCGGCCGCAGCCTCCGCCCGCTCCTCCCGCTCGGCGGCCTCCTCGTCGGCCGCTTCCTCGTCGGAGCCCTTGGCAACCGCCCAGGAGCGCAGCGCCTCGGCGGCGGACCTGCCGGACTTGCCGTCCCCGGGACCCATCAGCGGCTCGTTCTCGCCCTTGCCCTTGGGCCGCGCGGCGACCGTGATCCGCTCGGCGGCACCCGGGTCGATCTCGGCCAGATCGATCTCGCCCTCGGCGAGCGCGGAGATCCGCCCGTCGCGCGGCACCTCCCGCAGCACGATCTTCTTCAGCCGCGCCGGCGCGCCCCACCACCGGGGATTGCGGGTGAGGGTGACCTCGTCGTCCTCCCGGTCGACCTTCTTCACCTTGAACGGCCCGGCGCTGATCTTCAGCTTCTTGCGCGCCCCGTCGTTGAAGGCGTCCGGCGTGCCGGTGACCTCCTTGGGGTACAGCGGCGAGAACAGCGACCGCCAGTCCGCGTAGGTGCGGCTGAAGGTGACCTTGACCTCGAGGTCCCCCTTGCCGCGCTCGATCTTCTCGATGCGGTCGTAGCCGGCGTTGCGAGCGGTCCAGTAGGCGCTGTCCCTGCCGGACAGGGCGCGCCACTGCGCGGCGAAGTCGGCGGCGCCGATCTCCCGGCCGTCACTCCAGACGGCCTGCTGGTTGAGCCGGTACAGCACGACCTGCTTGGGCTCGGTGTCGACGACCTCCGCGGACTCCAGGTAGTCGGGGTTGCGCACCGGCCGGCCGCGGCTGTCCATCCGGAACATCGACGGCAGGACGGCCTGGGCGATCCGGGTGGTGGTGGCGTCCGCGTCCGCCTGGAAGGTGTTCAGGGTGGCGGGGACGGTGTCCACGCCCCAGCGCAGGGTGCCGCCGTCGGCGACGTCCGCGCGGGCGGCGGGCCGGATGTCCGCTCCGGCGAGCGGCTTGCCCGCCGGGTCCTCGGAGCCGCATCCGGCCAGCGCGGTCACCGCGAGTGCTCCCGCGGTCAGGAAGGCGACCGAGCGCATGACCGCGCGCGGGCCGACGCCGTCGTGGGACATCTCTGGTTACCTCCGGAAGCCGCGGGCGTTACGATCACTTTTGGTGGTATTTGGCGCTCATCCGATGTATGCGGCCACTGAAGAGGAAAGGGTTCGGCAACCGAGAGCGACACGGCGACCACGGGCCGCAAGCCCACCCGTGCGGCGCAACGCATCGTGTGGTGCGCCGATGCGCCTCGGCCAATCGATGCACATCCCTTCACAGCACAAGGTGTGACGCGCAACACTCGCAGGCGCATGAGCGTTGCCGCCTTGGGCCGTGAAGGACCCGCGGAAGTGAGGGCAAGTCATGTCCGTGCACGACGAACTGACAACCGTCCAGCGGTGTCTCGACGATCTGATGCGGTCGGTGGGGCGCCTGGAGAAGCAGCTCGGCGCAGGCGGCCTGGAGATGCGCCGCGTGCGCACCGACGCGGGTCACCTGCGGGAGAGCGTCGCGCTGCTGCGGGAGACTGCCGATACCCCTGCCACCGCGCAGAGGCGGCCCGACCTCGTCACGATCTCCGACACCCCCTACGACCCGTCGCTGTGGGTCGACACCGACGACGAGGGTCTCGGCGCGCGCGACCGGCACGCGCCCTGACCCGGCGGCCGCGTCACGCAGGCAGCACCCGCCGACCCGTCGGCAGCATTCGCCGCCCGCGTCCGGCAGCAGTCCCCCGTCTGCTGCCGGACGCGCCTATTGACCCCTAGCGGAGTGGACACGTGGCCACTGGTACGGAACCTCCAGACACCGAATCCCGCCCCCGAAGCGGCGGCGTGCGCAGCGCCACGCGCGCCGCGATCGACGCGCCCCACCTGCGGACCGACCGCTGGTGGCTGGCCCCGGCCGCCATCGCCGCCGGTCTGCTCGCCTTCGTCGTGTACTCGACCTGGCGGGCACTCGCCAACGCCGACTATTACGCGGCCCCGTACGTCTCGCCCTTCTACTCGCCGTGCCTCGCCGAGAACTGCGAGCCGATGAGGGGCGGCCCGAACTGGGCGCTCTTCGGTGACTGGTGGGGCCTGTCACCGGCGATCATCATCCTGATCTTCCCGCTGGGCTTCCGGCTGACCTGCTACTACTACCGCAAGGCGTACTACCGGGGCTTCTGGGCGTCCCCGCCGGCCTGCGCGGTCGCCGAGCCGCACAAGAAGTACACCGGCGAGACCCGCTTCCCGCTGATCCTGCAGAACATCCACCGCTACTTCTTCTACGCGGCGGTGCCGGTCGCCGGCATCCTCACCTACGACACCGTGCTCGCCTTCCGCGACGAGGACTACGAGTGGGGGCACATGGGGCTCGGCACCCTGGTGTTCCTGGTCAACATCGTCCTGATCTGGGCCTACACCCTGTCCTGCCACTCCTGCCGGCACATCGTGGGCGGCAAGCTCAAGCACTTCTCCCGGCACCCCGTGCGCTACCGGATGTGGCAGCTCGTGGGGCGGATGAACGCCCGGCACATGCAGCTCGCCTGGGCGTCCCTGGTGAGCGTGGCGCTCGCCGATCTGTACGTCTATCTCATCGCGTCCGGTGTCTTCGAGGATCCGAGGTTCTTCTGATGTCCGTGGTCGACCGGCAGGAGTGGGACGTCGTCGTGGTCGGGGCGGGCGGCGCCGGACTGCGCGCCGCCATCGAGGCCCGCGAGCGGGGCGCCCGTACGGCCGTGATCTGCAAATCGCTGTTCGGCAAGGCGCACACCGTGATGGCCGAGGGCGGCATCGCGGCGGCGATGGGCAATGTCAATGCCGGGGACAACTGGCAGGTCCACTTCCGCGACACCATGCGCGGCGGCAAGTTCCTCAACCAGTGGCGGATGGCGGAGCTGCACGCCCAGGAGGCGCCCGCGCGGGTGTGGGAGCTGGAGACCTGGGGCGCGCTGTTCGACCGGACCAAGGACGGCCGGATCTCCCAGCGCAACTTCGGCGGGCACGAGTACCCGCGCCTGGCGCACGTCGGCGACCGCACCGGCCTGGAGCTGATCCGCACCCTGCAGCAGAAGGTCGTCGCGCTGCAGCAGGAGGACTTCAAGGAGACCGGGGACTACGAGTCCCGGCTGAAGGTCTTCCAGGAGTGCACGGTCACCCGGGTGCTCAAGGACGGCGAGCGGGTCAGCGGGGTCTTCGGCTACGAACGGGAGTCGGGCCGGTTCTTCGTGCTGGAGGCGCCCGCCGTGGTGATCGCCACCGGCGGCATCGGCAAGTCCTTCAAGGTGACGTCGAACTCGTGGGAGTACACCGGCGACGGGCACGCGCTGGCGCTGCTGGCGGGCGCGCCGCTGCTGAACATGGAGTTCGTGCAGTTCCATCCGACCGGCATGGTCTGGCCGCCGTCGGTGAAGGGGATCCTGGTCACCGAGTCGGTCCGCGGCGACGGCGGGGTGCTCAGGAACTCCGAGGGCAAGCGGTTCATGTTCGACTACATCCCGGACGTCTTCAAGGACAAGTACGCCGAGTCCGAGGAGGAGGCCGACCGCTGGTACGACGACCCGGACCACAACCGCCGCCCGCCCGAGCTGCTGCCCCGCGACGAGGTGGCCCGCGCGATCAACGCCGAGGTGAAGGCGGGCCGGGGCTCGCCGCACGGCGGGGTGTTCCTGGACGTGTCCACCCGGATGCCGGCGGACGTCATCAAGCGCCGGCTGCCGTCGATGTACCACCAGTTCAAGGAGCTGGCGGACGTCGACATCACGGCCGAGCCGATGGAGGTCGGGCCGACCTGCCACTACGTGATGGGCGGCATCGCGGTCGACTCCGACTCGGCGGCGGCGCGCGGGGTGCCGGGGCTGTTCGCGGCCGGTGAGGTCGCGGGCGGCATGCACGGCTCCAACCGGCTGGGCGGCAACTCGCTGTCCGACCTGCTGGTGTTCGGCCGCCGGGCGGGCTGGCACGCGGCGGAGTACGCCGGCGAGCGGGCCTCCGCCAGGCCCCGGGTGGACGACACCCAGATCGACGCGGCGGCGGCCGAGGCGCTGCGGCCGTTCTCCGCGGAGGGCGAGGAACCGGCCGACGGCCCGCCGGAGAACCCGTACACGCTGCACCAGGAGCTGCAGCAGACGATGAACGACCTGGTCGGCATCATCCGCCGGGAGCACGAGATGCGGCAGGCCCTGGAGAAGCTCGCCGAGCTGCGGGTGCGGGCCCGCCGGGCCGGGGTCGAGGGGCACCGGCAGTTCAACCCCGGCTGGCATCTGGCGCTGGACCTGCGGAACATGCTGCTGGTCAGCGAGTGCGTGGCGCGGGCCGCGCTGGAGCGCACCGAGTCGCGCGGCGGCCACACCCGGGAGGACTACCCGGCCATGGACAGCAAGTGGCGCAACGTCAATCTGCTGTGCCGGCTGTCCGATCCCTCCGGCGGCTTCGCGGCCGGCGACCCGGTCCGCGGGCAGATCTCCCTCACCCGCGAGACCACCGAACCCATCCGCCCCGACCTGCTCGCTCTCTTCGAGAAGGAGGAGCTGGTCAAGTACCTCGCCGAAGAGGAGCTGTACGAGTGAGCAGCTACGAGGCCCGCTTCAAGGTGTGGCGGGGGGATGTGCAGGGCGGCGGCCTGGAGGACTTCAAGGTCGAGGTGAACGACGGCGAAGTGGTCCTCGACATCATCCACCGCCTGCAGGCCACCCAGGCCCCCGACCTCGCCGTGCGCTGGAACTGCAAGGCAGGCAAGTGCGGTTCGTGCTCGGCGGAGATCAACGGGCATCCCCGGCTGATGTGCATGACCCGGATGTCGGTGTTCGAGCCGGACGAGACCATCACCGTGGCGCCGCTGAGGGCGTTCCCGGTAGTCCGCGACCTGGTGACGGACGTCGGCTTCAACTACACCAAGGCCCGGCAGGTCCCGGCGTTCGTGCCGCCGGAGGGCCTCGGCCCGGGCGAGTACCGGATGATGCAGGAGGACGTGGACCGCTCGCAGGAGTTCCGCAAGTGCATCGAGTGCTTCCTGTGCCAGGACGTCTGCCATGTGGTGCGCGACCACGAGGAGAACAAGCAGGCGTTCGCCGGTCCCCGGTTCCTGATGCGGGTGGCGGAGCTCGACATGCACCCGCTGGACGCGGCCGAGGAGACCGGCCTGGACCGCAAACGCACGGCCCAGGACGAGCACGGCCTCGGCTACTGCAACATCACCAAGTGCTGCACGGAGGTCTGCCCCGAGGGCATCAAGATCACGGACAACGCCCTGATCCCCCTGAAGGAACGGGCGGTGGACCGCAAGTACGACCCGCTGGTGTGGCTCGGCAACAAGATCCGCCGCCGGCCTGCTTCCTCGGGGTGAGGAGGCCAAGGGTTGCTCGCCCTCCTCGCCCGGAACGTCCTCCGCCGGTCGCTGCTCCGTACGCGTCATGCCGGGCCCTCTCGCCGCTGTCGGTGCAAGGGAGGACGACGATCACTGGGGCGCCGGTTGCGATCACCGAGCACCGGGCCCGGCGCGGCCGACGCGGGCTCAGAACAGGCTCAGCAGGGCCTCCGCAGGGTCGGTGAGGCCGGTTTCGCCGCCCGGCAGGGGCAGTTCGAACCACACGGTCTTGCCGCGCGGGGTGCGGCGGGAGCCCCAGGCCGCGCTGAGCAGGCCGACGAGCTGGAGGCCGCGGCCGCCCTCGTCGGTGTCCCGGGCACGGCGGCGGCGGGGCTGGACCAGCCCGGAGTCCCAGACCTCGCAGACCAGGGTGCGGTCGAGCAGCAGCCGCAGTCTGATCTCGCCCTCGCCGTAGCGCAGGGCGTTGGTGACCAGCTCGCTGACCAGCAGCTCGGTGGTGTCGACCAGGGCTTCCATGTCCCAGTGCAGCAGCTGGCTGCGGGCGAACTCGCGGGCGCGGCCCACGCTGCGCGGCTCGCGCGGCAGGGTCCAGTCGCCCACGCAGTCCGCGGGCAGTCCCTGCACGCGGGCCATCAGCAGGGCGATGTCGTCCTCGCCGTGGTGGGTGTCGAGCGTGTTGAGGACGTGGTCGCAGACGTCCTCGAGGTTGGAGTAGCCGTCGGCGCGCGCCGTGGGCGAGGTGTGGGGGCCGGGCGACGGGCGGGCGGGGTCGGTGAGCGCGCCGACGAAGGCCTGCAGGCCATCGTCGATGGACTGGTCGCGGCTTTCGACCAGTCCATCCGTGTAGAGCGCGAGCAGGGCGCCTTCGGGCAGTTCGACCTCGACCTCCTCGAAGGGCTCCCCGCCGACGCCGAGCGGCATGCCGGGCGGCACGTCGAGCATCAGCGCGGACTCGCCCGGTTCGACCAGCACGGGCGGCAGATGGCCCGCGTTGGCGAAGGTGCAGCGCCGGGTCACCGAGTCGTAGACGGCGTAGACGCAGGTCGCCAGGTACACCTCGGAGAGGTCGGCCTCCCGGGGGCGGCGGGCGGCGCGGGTGGCCTGCTGGACGCCGCCGGGCGCGCCGAGTCCGCGGGCGATCTCGTCCAGCTGGGAGAGCACCTCGGCCGGTTCGAGATCCAGCTGGGCCAGGGTCCGCACGGCGGTGCGCAGTTCGCCCATGGCGACCGCCGCGCGCAGTCCGCGGCCCATCACGTCGCCGACGACCAGGGCCGTGCGGTGGCCGGGGAGTTCGATGACGTCGAACCAGTCGCCGCCGACCTCGCTGGGGCGTCCGGTCGCCGCGTTGCCGGGCAGATAGCGGCAGGCGATGTCGAGTCCGGAGGCCTCGGGGTCGCCGGGCGGCAGCAGGGACCGCTGCAGTATCAGGGCACGCTCGTGCTCCCGCCGGTAGAGGCGGGCGTTGTCGATGCAGACGGCGGCGCGGGCCGCCAGCTCGACCGCCAGGTCCCGGTCGCGGTCGCCGAAGGGTTCGCTGCCCTTGGTGCGGGCGAACTGCGCCAGTCCCACCACGGTGTCGTGGGCGACCATCGGCACGGCGAGCGTGGACTGCACCAGACCGCCCTCCTCGCCGGCCACGGTCTGCGGCCGGGCGGTGCGCAGGGCGTCCGCACAGGGCGAGTTGAACGGGTAGTGGTGGACCGCGCCCAGCTTGACGGGCTCCCCGGTGCCGCTGAACGGCCCGTCGGAGACGGCGCTGGCGAAGGCGACCCGGCGCACCTCGGCGCTGCCGTCGGCCAGCCCGGGCGGGGTCTCGTCGCCGACCAGCAGCCCCTGGTAGAGGTCGACGGTGGCGAGGTCGCAGAAGCCGGGGACCACCACGTCGAGGAGTTCCCGGGCGGTGGTCTCCAGGTCGAGGGAGTTGCCGATGCGGGCCCCGGCCTCGTTGAGCAGGGCGAGGTTGCGGCGGGCGGCGGCGGCCTCGCGGGCGGCGGCGCGGCGGGCGGTGATGTCGGTGCCCAGCCAGGCGATCCCGATGGGGCGGCCGGAGCCGCTGTGCACGCGGTAGAGGTTGACGGACCAGTGGCGGCGCTCGTCGGAGCCGGGCACGAACCCGGTGACGTGCATGTCGGTGATGGACTCGCCGGTCTCCAGCACCCGGCGCAGCGTCGCGGCGACCCGCTCGGCCTCGGCGCGCGGCAGATAGTCGTGAACGCCCTTGCCGCGGTGGTCCTCGGGGGTGCCGCCGAAGATGGAGGCGAACCGCTCGTTGGCGCGGCGGACCTTCAGATCGGTGTCGATCAGCAAGAAGCCGAACGGGGATTGACCGAATATGGCCTGCGAGGCGGCCAGGTCGGTCTCGATGCGGCGCAGGGTGCGCACATCGACGACGATGCAGACGGCGGCCCGCTCTCCGTCCTCGGTGCGGGTCGGCATGACGTACACCTCGGCGAGGCCCGTCTCGCCACGCTCGAGCTCGCCCGTGCCGCCGGACTCCGGCACCCGGAAGGGCACCACGCCGGTCCATTCGCGGCCGTCGAGGATCTCGGCCATCTTGCGGTGGCCCTGCTCGCGCCGGTCCGGGTCGATGAAGGCGTCGATGGGGTCCATGCCGACGGCTCGCTCGGCGGGGATGCCGAAGAGCTGCTCGGCGCGCAGGCTCCACTGGTCGACCAGTCCGTCCGGGCCGATGGAGAAGGAGGCCACCTTGATGTAGTCGTACATGGAGCCGGGCGGGCTGGACTGCCACATCGGGTCGGCGGAAGCGGCATCGCCGCCCCGCCCCGGCACCGGGCCGTCGACGGCATCGCTCCTCGCACCGTCCGACGGGTCCTCGGACTCCGTGGCCTTCGCTGGTATCTCGCTCACGCGAACCGTCCCCTCCAGCTCACCGCGTCCGGCACCGGTCACCGGGGGCGGCTGCCCGCAGTATCCAGCACTACGGCGCCGCACAACACGGTGTTCACGATCACAGCACGGTCCCGATGCTTTTCGGTCCGCGCCGTGAGAACACTCCCAGTCTTCTAACCAGCGGACACGTCGTCGAATCCCCCTCTTCGGCAACGGTCACGGGCGTGATCCAGCCGATCGACAGCGCGGCCGGACGCGTACACCCCGCGGACCGCCGGACGGGGCGGACGAGATCCCTCCGCCGCCCGGTCGCACGGGGCGGACGCGTGCCCCGAAACCCGGTCGGGCGGGGCGAACGCGTGGCCCCGAAACCCGTTCGGGCGGGGTGGACGCGTGGCCCGGCGCAGCTCCGTCGGGCGGGCGGTCACATGGCCCCCGAAGCACCGTCGGGCAGGGCGGTCATGTACTCCCGAAGCTCCCGTCCAGCGGAGCGGTCCCGTCCGTCCCGCACACCGTCAGGCCGGCACTCCCAGCTCGAACCACACGGTCTTCCCGGCGCCTCCGGGCCGGGCGCCCCAGCGGCGGGAGGCGGAGGCGACGAGCCGCAGTCCGCGCCCGCTCTCGTCCTCGGGCCGGGCGTCCTTTTCACGCGGCAGCTCCGGCAGCGGGTCGGAGACCTCCACCAGCAGGACGTCGTTGAGGCTGGTGGGGCGGACGAGGCGGACCTCGATGGGGCCGGTGGCGTGCCGCAGGGAGTTGGTGACCAGTTCGCTGACCAGCAGTGCGGCCAGGTCGCTCAGGCGGTCCAGATCCCAGCGGTGCAACTGGTCGCGGACCGCAGAACGAGCGGCACGCACGGCGCCGGGTTCCGCGGGGAAGGTCCAGGCGGCACAGTCGCCCTCGGTGTAGATCACGCGGATCACTTCCCAGGCGAACGAGACACCCCTGTCCGATTCAGCGGCGTCAACAGTCACCTACCCGATATCCGGGGCGTTTTACCGTCCGGGGCGCATCGCAGCGTGCGGGATGCGCGGGGGCTCACACCGGCTCCCTCCTCATGCACCGATGCGCCCAGGCGTGACCCGGCGCCCGAACCCGCAACAGCTCCGGCCGCTCAGGTGTCCTGCCGCGCCGGAGCGGCATGGGCGAGGGTGGCCTCGACGGCCGGGACGTCGTGGTCGAGCCAGTCGACGTGCCAGATTTCGGCGGGGGTGAGCCAGCGCAGCTCGTCGTGGTCCTGGAGCGGGCGCGGGGCGGCGGAGCCGGGGCACAGTGCGGCGGTCCACACCTGCATGACATACGGCGGTTCCAGCGGCCACTCCCCCGGCACCCGCTCACCGGCCTCGACGCTGATGCCGAGCTCCTCGCGCAACTCCCTTACGACGGCGGCCCGGGAGCTCTCTCCCGGCTCCACCTTGCCGCCGGGCAGCTCCCAGCGGCCGGCCAGTTCGGCCGGTGCGCTGCGGCGTGCGGCCAGCAGCCGCCCCTCGTGCCACAGGGCCGCGCCGACCACCACGATCCGCTCACTCATGCGCCGGAGCCTACGGGAGCGCGCTCACCGAATGCGTGTCAGCTCGCGGCGCTGCCGTTCTGGCCGATGCGTTCGACCCAGTAGAGCTGTTTATGACCTTTGCTGTCGAGGCTGTCCGCGATCTTCTGCGCCTCGGCGCGGGTCGCGTAACGGCCCACGCGGTAGCGATTGCCGTTGTCGTCCTGACGCACGACGAGCCAGGGCAGAGTGACTGTGCCGTCGTTCATCGCGCCCCTCCACTTCCCGCCCGCGGCCTGTGCCGCGCCCCGCCCGGTAAGGAAACCGCAGTCCGCATATGCCCGAGCCTACGCCTTACCTTTACGCAGCGAACACGCCTTTACACAAAGAGGTACGCAACCAGCCAGAACGCAGGGGGCGCACGGTGGTGAATGCGCCGTGCGCCGTGCTCGACGCGTCCGGTCAGAAGCACGTTGTTCCAGCCGTGCCGTCCCGGGACGACCTGCGAGAACGACCGGATCGCTACGGCCCGGGGGCGGGCCGGGACCCGGCCGACGCGCCGGTGCGCGGCCGCCTGCGGGGCGCGAGAGGGGCGCGCGGATGGCCGGGATTGGACGGGGCTACTTCACCGGCAGGTGATACGCCACCCGGTACCGGTCGGCGGGGATGACCACGTCCGCCGTCTCCACCGGCCGGCCCGAGGCGAAGTACGTCCGCTGGACGACCAGGACCACATGGCCGGGGACCCCGCCCAGCAGGGCCAGCTCCTCGGCGAGGCCGGGGCGCGCGCCGACCTCCTCGGTGACGTTGTCCACGATCACATCGATGGCGCGCATCCGCTCGACGACGCCCATGCCGCCGAGCGGGCCCTCCTCGGGCAGCATCACCGGCGTCCGCCCGGTCAGCGCGAGCGGCTCCCAGGAGGTGGAGAGCATCATCGGCTCCCCGCCCTCCCGGAACACGTACTTGGTGCGCATCACCCGGTCTCCGGGCTCGATGCCGAGCCGCTCGGCGACGGCACCGCGCGCCTCGGTCTGCTCGCTGCTGGACTCCCAGGTGCCGTGCACCGAGGCGTCGGCCTGCTCCTGCCGGAAGGGCGTGGCCCCGCGCTCGGGGCGGAAGCCGGAGCGCGCGATGCGCCGTGGCACGGGCCGCTCACGGACGTACGTCCCGGAGCCGGAGCGGCCCTCGACGAGACCCTCCGCCATGAGCACCTTGCGGGCCTCCAGCGCGACCGTGTCTGAGACGCCGTACTCCTCCCGGATCTTGGCCTGGGAGGGGAGGCGGGTGTGCGGGGGCAGCAAGCCGTCGACGATCTTCTTGCGGAGATCACCTGCGACACGCAGATACGCCGGCTGCTCACCGAATGTCACTGGCCGCTCCCATCAGGTTGTACAGACAGCAACAGCCTGGCAACCCAGGGTTCGCTCAGGCAAGCACGGGCCAGAGAATCACTCGAAGTGATGACACGCGCCGCTGAAACCCTTCACGCAGGCACTTTCTCCCCGCTACCGCGCCCGCCACACCCGCGCTTCGCCGCCTTCCGCCCGGCGCGCGGGCTCGCCGCCGGAGCCTGACGGGGACACGGCAACGCCCAAAGCCTCGCGGGCGGTGACCGGCTGCCCGCCGGGCATGGTCCCGCCCTCCCTCAGCGAACCGATGAGCCCGCTCCTGGCGTCCCGGTGGCCGAAGACGCAAACGATCCGGCGGTCGCCCAGGCGCCAGCCCTCCCGGGACGGCACGCCGTGGTACGGCGCCACATGGTCCGGGAGGTCCCAGCTCCCGCCGACGTAGGTGTACTGCAGGGAGGCGCACTTCTTCTCGGCGACGGCGGTGAGGCGGTCGTCCCCGGGGTAGGGGCCGCGGGGCTGGGAGAGGACGGCGAAGACCTCTCCGTCGTGGACCTGGGCGCAGGGCACCTTGGCCGGCTCGTCGGTCCACTCCCGAAGTCCGCCGGGCGAGTTGAAGCAGTCGCCCGGGCGCAGGTCGGTCATGCGCTCGGCGTGCCAGGCCTTCCTGGCCTCCGCCCAGACCGCGGACGCGGCACCGGTGACCAGCGCCACCGCCCACAGCACGAGCCCCGCCGAGGACAGCACCACGCCGGCGACGGCCATCCCCCGCCCCTTCTCGCCCCGCCGCCGGATCTGGCGCAGCGCGATCAGCCCCAGCAGCAGCCCGGCGCCCGGCAGGAGGCACAACAGGCCCAGCACCAGCGCGGCGACGGCCATCGCGTTGAGCGCGGCCGGGGGACGCGGGCCGGAAGGCCCGTAGAGCCCGTACGGCGCGAACCCCGGCACGCCTCCGTAGGGCACCTGTCCCGGCGGGTGGCCGCCCGGCTCGGGCCCGGGAGCCGGCGACGGGTCGGGAGGGCCCTGGGGCCCCGAGGACAGAGGTGTGGACACGGCGACCGTGCTCCTGTTCCGGCTGCGAGCGACGAGAGGACGCGTGGGGGGCGTTGGGAAGCGTTGGGGGGCGTTGGGGGGGGAGACCGGCGTGCGGCTCGCCGCATCGTATGCGCGGGACGACCGGGCTCGGCAGCGGGGTCGGATTCAGCCGTCCCCGGTCCGCTCGGCGGACGCGGGGAGACACGGCACGCGCGGGGACATGCCTCGTCCTCGCGGCGGGCGGGGTCGGTGCCCCGTGCCGGTCCGCGAGGACGAGGGTGGTGGTGCGGGTGTGCGTCAGGGACTTGATGCCAGGTCAGTCAGAACTCAGAACTGCAGACCCCAGCAGAACTCAGAACTGCAGACCCCAGCTGTTGAGGCGGCCGGTGTCCCACCAGGCGTTGTCGCTGACGCGCAGCTTCCAGGTGCCGTTCGCCGTCTCCGAGGAGGCGTCGACGGTGTAGGTGGTGTTGATGTTGTCCGAGCTGCCGCCGGTGCCGTAGTCCTTCAGCGTGTAGGCGGTCCCGTCGGGGGCGACCAGCTGGATGCGCAGGTCACCGATGTAGGTGTGGGTGATGTTCACGTCCACGGCCAGGTCGGACGGGGCGTTGCCGGAAATGCCGGAGACGGTCACCGGGGACTCGACGGTGGACAGGTCGGAGATGGTCGCGCCCTCGGTGTTCTCGAAGCGGTCGCCGTCCGGGGGCGGGGTGGTGCCGCCGTCGCCGACGTACAGCAGGCGGTTGGGCGAGCCGCTGCCCGGGTTGCCGACGACGCCGGTGGTGGCGGCGGAGGTCAGCGCGGTGGAGACCTGCGAGGGGCTGGCCGAGGGGTTGTCCGCCAGGTACAGGGCGGCCGCTCCGGCGACGTGCGGGCTCGCCATGGAGGTGCCGGAGATGGTGTTGGTGGCCGTGTCGCTGGTGCGCCAGGCGGAGGTGATGGAGGAGCCGGGCGCGAACAGGTCCAGCACCGAGCCGTAGTTGGAGTAGCCGGCGCGGGCGTCGCTGGAGGTGGTGGCGCCGACCGTGATGGCCTCGGTGACCCGGGCAGGCGACTTGGTGGAGGCGTCGGTGGACTCGTTGCCGGCCGCGACGACGAAGGTGACGCCGGAGGCGATGGCGTTGCGGACGGCCGTGTCCAGGGCGCTGTCGGCACCGCCGCCGAGGGACATGTTGGCGACGGCCGGCTTGACGGCGTTGCGGGCCACCCAGTCGATGCCGGCGACGACCTGGGCGGTGGTGCCGGAGCCGGAGTTGTTCAGCACCCGGACGGCGACGATCTTCGCCTTCTTGGCGACGCCGTAGGAGCTGCCCGCGACGGTGCCGGCGACATGGGTGCCGTGGCCGTGGCCGTCCTGGGCGACGTTGTCGTTGTCGACGGCGTCGTAGCCGTTGGAGGCGCGGCCGCCGAAGTCGTTGTGCGAGATGCGGACGCCGGTGTCGATGACGTACGCGGTGACGCCCTCACCGGCCTTGTCCGGGTAGGCGTAGGAGCTGTTGAGCGGCAGGTTCCGCTGGTCGACGCGGTCCAGGCCCCAGGAGGGCGGGTTGGGCTGGGTGCCGGTGACGTGGAAGGTGCGGTTCTGGATCACCGAGGCGACGGCGGGGTCGGCGGCGAGACGTTTCGCCTCGCTCTCGGAGGCCTCGATCTCGTAGCCGTTGAGGGCCTTGGTGTAGGTCCGTTCGATGTCGGCGCCGTACCTCTTGGCGAGCGCGCGGCCCTCGGCGGAGCCGGCCTTGGCGCCCTTGAGGGTGATGATGTAGCTGCCGGGGACGGCGTTGGCGGCGTCGCCGTACTGGATGGTGCCCTCGGCGGCCGAGGCGGGGAGAGCGGAGACCAGGCTCGCGGTGAGCGCCGCGGTGGCCAGCGCTCCGATCGCGGCCATTCTTCGCCGGGTGCTGCGGACATGACGCATGAGGGGTCCCTCCTCAGTCGGTGGTGCCTGTGGGGTGGTGCACGCCGAGCCGGCCGCCCCGTTCGCGCCATGCGGCCGATTTCAGTCATGGCCATGACAACGTGGGGGCGGCGTGTGTGCGTCAGCCGAAAGATTGAGGGTTCCACAGGAATTCCACAAGGGCCCTGCGCGAAAGAAACAGAACCGCCAAGCAGCCGTCATATTCCGTCATGTACGAACCGTCGGACGTACCGTCAGGTACGGGCGCTCTCCGCGGTGCTGCCCGCAAGCCGCAGCTGCTCCTCCTCCACGATCCGGCGGGCGATCGCGGCGTCGGAGACGTCCACGGCGTCCGGGCTGGCCTCGGCCGTGTCGCTGCGCCGGGCGTAGGCGTCGAACAGGCGGCTCTTGTTCTCCAGGATGTGCAGCAGCCGTTCGTCCACGCTGTCCGTCGCCAGCAGCCGGTGCACCTGCACCGGACGGGTCTGCCCCATGCGGTGGGCGCGGGCCACGGCCTGATGCTCCAGCGTGGGCTTGACCTGCGGCTCGCACAGCACGACCACGGAGGCCGCCTGGAGGTTGAGCCCGACACCGCCGGCCTCGATCTGCGAGAGCAGCACCGCGGGCCCGTCGGTGCCGGTGAAATCGTCGACGATCTGCTGGCGTCCGGCGGCGGACACCGACCCGGAGATCGGGCCGAGCACGACGGGCCGCGCCCCGGCGCCGCCGTCCGCGCCGTCGGCTCCGCCCACACCGCCCGCGCCGTCGGCGGAGCCGCCTGCGTCCCCTTCCGTCAACGCCCGCCGAACGACGGCGAGTACGTCCCGGAAGTACGAGAACACCACCACCTTGAGCCCGTTCTCGGCGGCCTCGTCCACCAGTTCCCGCAGCCGCTGCAGCTTCGCCGACTTCTCCGGGTCGGCGTAGGCGGCCCGGCGCATCGCCATGAAGTTCCCCTCGGCGACCGCCGCGCGGTAGGCGTCCTCGTCGGCCGCGCTGAACTCCTCCCACTCGTCGACCTGGAGCAGCGCGGGCAGCTCGGTGAGCACGTCCTGCTGGTTGCGGCGCAGATAGGCGGGCGCGACCGAGGCCCGGAAGGCCTGCGGCCCGGCGACCGCGTCGCTGCGCCGCACCGAGGGGACCAGGTCGGGCCGCACGTGCCGCAGCAGCGCCCGGAACTCCTCGACCCGGTTCTCCATCGGGGTGCCGGTCAGGAACAGCACCCGCTCGCAGTGACCGGACCACACCGCCACCGAGCGGGCACGGCGGGTCTCCGGGTTCTTGACGTAGTGCGCCTCGTCGACGACCAGCAGGGCCGGCCTCGTCCCGCCGCCGTCCTCGGGGGCGGGCAGGGTGCGCAGCATGTCGAAGGTGGTGACGGCGACACCGCCCCGCTCGCACCACTCGGCGTACGCGTCCTGCCGCTGCGGGCCGTGCAGGGCGAGCGCGCGCAGGGTGCTGCGGGAGCGGATCTCGCGGGTCCAGTTGATCAGCACGCCGGCCGGGCACACCACCAGGAAGTGGCTGTGCCCCTCGGCCGCCAGATGGGCGAGGACCGCGATGGCCTGCACGGTCTTGCCGAGCCCCATCTCGTCGCCGAGGATCACCCGGCGCTGGGCCAGCGCGAAACGGGCGCCGAAGGACTGGTAGCCGCGCAGCGAGACCCGGCGGTGGGTGTCGTCGAGCGGCTGGGCGTGCACCCGCTCGACCACTTCCGAGGGCAGGAAGCCCTCGCTCGCCGCGACATCGGTGCGGTGCTCGGAGACCTCGGCGAGCTGGCTGTAGTACTCGGCGGAGCGCAGCTCGAAGCCGACCCAGGCCTCGATCTCGTCGGCGGGCGGGCGCAGCAGGTCGGTGGTCGCCTGGGCGAGCAGCAGCGGCACGTCACGGCGCCGGGCGTCGGCCACCATCTCCTGCAGCTCGGCGACCGCGGCGAGCGCGTGTTCGCGCCGCTTGCGCCCCGTGAACAGCATCCGCAGCCGCCCGGAGGCGGGCCGGGCGGCCGGCAGCAGCTCGCCCAGCCGCTTCTCGAGCCGCTCGGCGGCGTCCAGGGCGCGGCGCAGCTCGGGCCCCGCCTCCACCAGGCGGTGCAGCGCGGCGACCAGGGCGGTGGTGCGCGGCTCGGGGTGGTCCACGTCGATGCGGACGGAGACGGTCTCGCCGACCGCGCGGGCGATCTGGCGGGCGGCGGCCAGCGCACGGTCGGCGGTCTGCTCCCCCACTCCGGGCAGCTGCCGCAGCTCGTACCGGCCGGCCTCGTACACCGCACGCACGGTCGTCAGCCCCGCCGCCTCGAGCGCGCCGAGCCGCAGCCGCCCCTCGGTGGCGTCCCTGAGCCGGGCGACGGGGATGAGCTCCAGCTCCTCGGCGACCAGCTCCTCCTTGAGCGGGGCCAGCGCGGAACGCACGGCGTCCAGGGCGCGCTCGTGCTCCTCCCGCAGCGCACGGGCCGCCTCGTGCAGCGGCCCGGCCTGCGCGCACACCTCCCGCGCCGCCCGCCCGGCCTGCACCCCGTCACTCGCCATCACACCCCCACCCCGCCGGGACCCTTGCTCGCTTTGCTCGACTCGCTCGACTCGCTCGACTTGCTCGACGAGGGGTCATCCTGGCACGCGCCACCGACAGCGCGGACGAGTACGGCCGCTCCGGTCTCGCAGGCCCGGCCCGGGGTTTCTCACGGCCGTCCCTCCGGACGACTCCGGCCCCGCTCGGCCGCCCCGTAGCATGTTCGAACCCACGGCCATCGGCGGATCACTTGTTCTTCACGGGGGCGTAACAATTGAAAACGACACGAACCCGGATATGCACGCCGCGCGTGCTGCTGTGGACCACGGCAGGCGCGGCAGCCCTCGCGTTCCTCGTCGCGCTCGAATTCGCCGCCCGCCGATACGGCCAGGCCGGACCGCTGACCCATCAGGTGCGGGAGCTGTTCCTCCCGCCCAAGTCGGGCCCCCGTCTCTACGCCGGGCTCGCCCTGACCATGGTGGTGCTCACCTGGCGGCAGCGGCTGATCGCGGTCGGCGCCGCGGTCGCCATCGACCTCGTGTTCGTCCTGGTGCGCTGGAAGATCGGCGCCGGCATGAACTTCGGCAACGGCGCGCTGTGGGTGATCGTGGGCTGCGCGGTCGTCGCCCTCACCCGCAGGACCGGCGCCGAACGCGTGCTGCTGCTCAAGGGCGTGGGGCTGGGGCTGCTGCTGATGGCCGGGCAGAAGGCCGGGGACGCCTGGCTGCTCATCACCTCCAAGACCCGTCCCACCGTGCTGGACGAGTACGTCCTCGTCGCCGACCACTCCCTCGGCGACCCCTCCTGGCTGGCCGGCCGGCTGGTCGAGCTCACCGACCCGGTGAGCACCCACCTCCTGCATCTCATCTACGGCCAGCTCCCGCTGGCCGGTGCCCTCGTCGCGCTGTACCAGCTGCGCAACGTGGCGGTGGAGCGCCGTTTCCCGCGCCACCACCTGATACGCACCTTCCTGGTGATCGGCCTGATCGGCCCGGCCATCTACATGATGTTCCCGGTCGTCGGACCCGTGTACGCCTTCGGCGCCGACGGCGGCGTCTGGGCCGCGGCCCACCTGTGGCCCGACACGCTCCCGTCGGTGGAGCTCCCCCGGCCGATGCCGTTCGACGAGATCACCCCGCGCAACTGCATGCCCAGCCTGCACACGGCCTGGGCCGTCGCCCTCTTCATCCACACCCGCGCCGGCTCCCGCTGGATGCGCTTCGCCGGCACCTTCTGGCTGATCGGCACCCTGAGCGCGACGCTCGGCTTCGGCTACCACTACGGCGCCGACCTCGTCGCCGGAGTCGTCTTCGTCCTCACCATCGACGCCGGGATGCGCGCGAGCGCCCGCGGCTGGACCCGATCCGACACCCTCCTGGTCGCCCACGGCACGGCCGTCTTCACCGCGCTCGTGCTCTCCTACCGCTGGCTGCCGGTCCCCATGTCCGAGCACCCGTGGATCTCCGGCCCCCTGATGATCCTGGCGATGCTCTCCGTGATCTACGGCTACCTGCGGCTCACGGCGTCCGAGAAGCCGGAGGCCACCCCGCCCGTGCCACCCGGCCCGCACCCGAACGAGGCGCGACCCGAACTCGTATGAGGGCGAGAGAAGGGGGGCGCATGCCGTAGATCCTCAGACGTGGAAGCGGAATGTGCACCACAACGCTGTGACCTGCGAAGACACGTTTCCCGGGGGTCCCAGTCAGCACAGAACCAGCACGGGAAGCACAAGGTCAGCACTACGCCACCTCCTCGTACTCTTCGGGCGCCTGCGGCGCATCGCTCGCCACGGGCACGGGCCGCATGGCGTCCTGCATGACCTCGCGGCAACGATGCCAGGCCCCGGGGACGAGATGCCCGTAGATGTCGACCGTGGTCTTGATCGACTTGTGGCCGAGCCAGCGCGAGACCTCGTGGATCGGGATGCCGTTCGCCAGGGCCGTCGAGGCGAAGAAGTGCCTCAGCGCGTGCGGGGTGTACTTGGGCTTGCCGTTCGCGCCCACCAGTCCGGCGCCCTTGCACGCCTTCTTGAAGTGGTAGCCGTATGTTGTGGCCGTGGGCATGATGCCCTTCCCACGCTCGCGGGGCGCGAAGAAGACGTCGAGCTGCCGGTCCCTGCCGGCCTTGTCCTTGAAGATCACCGGGATCGGCTCCCACCGCTCCAGGTGGGCCTTCTCTCCGAGGGGAGCGCCGGCCTCCTGCACCGCTGGTTGGCACAGCGGCTCCGCGACCGCTGGCTGACCGAGGCCAAGCACCGCGCCGCGCATGTCTCGTACGAGGCCGCACGGCACCGCGCGGAGAGGAGCGGCCTGTGACGGCGTACGACCGGCGCCTCGTCGAGCTCCTCCTGCCAGCGGTGTGGGACGCCGACGCGGCGTACGGCATCCGCAGCCCCACGGCCCCGGACGCGGACATGCCGAAGGGGACCGTCGATCCGAGGGCCGCGAGCACCCTGTTCGCCCACCTCGCCGACATACGGCAAGGGTGGGCGGCGGCTCCTCTCACTCTCGGCGAACGCCAGGCCCTAATCCTTCGGTACGGCGTGGATCTGCCGGACAACGAAGCCGGGGCCCTTCAGGGCATTACGGGACGAGCTGTCCGCTACCGATGCGAGCGCGGGGTCGGAAAGATCGCGGCTCACCTGAACGGACATGAATAGGTTGATGGTTACGACGGAGACAACTCGCCCAGCAACTGACGCAAGTCCTCCGCGAGGACGGCACACCGAAAGCCGGTGTCATCGTCAAGCATCTCCGTAGAGGCGTCGTTGAAGGCAGCGGGAGTCACCCGGGAGAACGGGCTCGTCCAAGCGCCGGCCTTGAGTTCGTACCGGCCCGGCTCGGAGAGCGTCGAAGTCCACTCCCACGCGTTACCGCACATGTCATACACCCCGTAGGGACTGACTCCGCTGTGGTATCGCGTCACCGGGGTAGTCGAGCCGATACCGCTTTCACGGGTGTTGCATTTGGCCGGAGTCTGCTGGCTGCCCCAGGGGTAGATGTCGCCTCTGGGGCCCCGGGCTGCCTTCTCCCACTGCTGCGAGCTCGGCAGTTCCTTGCCCGCCCAGACTGCGTACGCTGCGGCGTCATGCCACGTGACGAAAACCACGGGGTGATCGCGAATGCTTTCCGGGCACCGTCCCTTGGGCCAGTGCTGCGGAGGCGCGTGTCCTGTCGCCGCCACGAACCGCTCGTAGTCCGAGTTCGTCACGGGATAGACGTCGATGTAGAAGGCGGGGAGCCAGACAGGGTTGTTTCCGGCCCCCGACAAGTACACGCCCGCGTCGACGAGAGCCATCTTCTTGCCGTCATGTGGGTGTCGGACCTGATGTTGCCTGGGGAGGGCCGAGCCTTCCTCTGCCCTCTGACCGGGTAACACCGAGCCCAACGAGCTCGTGAGTTTCACGAACCTTGCGTGGACCTCCGGCGAGGATGATGCCAGAGCTGTGTCCAGGGCCGCTTGATTCACAGGGCGGATCTTGATCGTCTCGCCGCGGGCCTCCCACTTGGAGACCATGCGATCACTCACTCCGAGCTTCGCGGCGAACGCCTCGATGCTCATCCGCTGTGCCTCACGCAGCGCCCGGACCTCCAGTCCGGTCCACCTCTCAACTGTGGCCACCCGAGACTCCTTTGAGCGAATCAACGGGAGTCCAGCGTAGTCAGGTGATCGTTACGGCGCGTCGTTACAGCGGATCTGCCGGCACCTCCATGTACGCCTTGCGAAGAGTGTCAATGATTGGGTGGTCGTCGGTCAGGGCGATGTCGTCGACTCCGCTGACGGCACGGACTCCGATCGCCGCGTTGGTCGCGAAGACAGCCTGCATGCCCGCGACATCCGCGAGCCGGACCGGCATCTCCTCGTGGGCATGAGCGTCCTTGAGGAGCTGCATCGTCACGCCTCCGAGGATGCCCGCCTCCGGCCAGATCACGCGCTCCCCGTCGAAGAAGCCGATGTTCCAGGTACCGCCCTCCGAGACGAGCGATCGCTCGTCGACGAACAACGCGTCGTCGAACCCGTTGAGCTGGGCGGCCCGTCGGTGCAGGAGCTGCCCGAAGAGGCCGACACTCTTCACACTCGGCAGGTCGCGGACGTACTCCCTGCTCTGCACCCGCATCGGCGCCAACGGGAGGTTGGCCGCCGGCCTCGTCGTGACAAATACCTGCGGGTCCGCCTTGGCGGCAGGGTGGCCCATGTCGAAATTCGGGTCGAAGACCGTCACCCGCACGACGCACGCGCCTTCAGTCGGGGCTACGCGCCGCGCCAGGTCGCGCACGCGCTCAGGGTCCAGTTCGGCGCCGAAGAGAGCCTGGCAGTCCCTTACAAGCCGGTCCAGGTGGAGCGACAGCCCACGGACACGGCCGTCCTCAACGCGCATGGACGTGAAGTGTCCGTACCCGGTGAGGGCCAGGGTCTTGAGCTGGTCCACGCTGACTGGTTCGCCATTCAATTCAGCCATGCCGACAGCATGGCACCGCCGTAGCGGGAGCCGACGGCAAAGGTCCTGGTAAGCGACCTAAGTTCAGGGAAAGTTCGGTGCCAGGGCAGTGGGAAGACGTTCCGATCCCCTCGCTCGCCGGGCGAATCTTGTTCTGCCGCCGCGGACCGCTGGTACCGCGCCGAGCAGCAACTTTCTCCCCGCCTGGCTCACCGAAGCCTGTGCTGGGCCACCCTGCCGACCCTGAGACGGGAGTTCGCCATGCCCCGAACGAGCATGACCTTCGGCAAGAGCCTCTTGGTGATCGACACCGGCACCCCGGAGCACGACGGGACGACCATCGTCGAGCGCAAGGGGCTCGGGCATCCCGACACCCTTGCCGATCACCTGGCCGAGCGGCTGTCCCGGGCGTACAGCCGCTACACCGTGCAGCACTTCGGTGCCGTACTGCACCACAACTTCGACAAGCTCGCTCTCCTGGGCGGGGCGAGCGAGGTGCGCTACGGCGGCGGCAAGATGACAGCGCCGGTCCGGGTTCTGGTCAACGGGCGGGCCGCCCCCGCCTGCGGCGGCGAGCGCATCCCCGTCCTGGAGATCGTCGAGGCGGAGGTACGGGAGTTCTTCGCCGAGCGCCTTCCGGAGGTCTGCGATCACCTGGACATCTCGTTCAACATCACGAGCAATTCGAGCCCCGGCGCCGTGCTGACCGGCGACGCGGTCCCGGACCGGACTCGCTGGTTCAACCCGAGGTCCATCGACGACCTCCGGGAGCGCCGGGTGCGGTTCTCGAACGACACCTCGCTCGGTACGGGCTGGGCGCCGGAGAACCCCTTCGAGTCGTTCGTGCGCGAGCTGGTGGACCACCTCTCCGGGCCGAGCGACTTCAGGCGAGCACACGTGTGGTGCGGCTCGGACGTGAAGCTCATGGGCTACTGGGACGGCGAGAGCGCGGACATCGTGTTGTGCGTACCGCAGAAGTCGCGGCACGTCGGCAGCCGGGCGGAGTACATCCGCAATACCGAGAGCATCCTCGCCGAGTGCCACCGGCTCGTCGGCATCCGCCTTCCCGGTGCCGAGGCCCGCTTCCGGCTCAACGCGCGCGACATCCCGGAGAAGGATGAGCTGTACCTGACGTACACCGGCAGCTCGATCGAGTCGGGTGACGAAGGGGTCGTGGGCCGCGGCAACCGCGTCAATGGGCTGATCACCCCTCTGCGCCCGATGAACCTGGAGGGCGCCAACGGCAAGAACCCCGTCTACCACGTCGGCAAGCTCTACAACATCGCCGCGCAGCGTCTCGCGCACCGCCTGCACGAGGCGACCGGCGGGCACGCCGAGGTCCACCTCGTCAGCACCACGGGACAGCGGCTCGACCAGCCGTGGCGCATTCTTGTCCGCCTGTCCTCGCGGGACGTGGAGATCGACAAGGTGCAAGCCCTCGTCGTCGAGGCCCTCGACGGGTTCCCGGCCCTGACGGACGAGCTTGTCTCGGACGGGATTGTGCTCAGCTGATGACCACGCAGACGCTCGGAGATGTGCCGCCTGGTTGTCGGCGGCGCCTTCTCGACCACTACGGCTCAACGGCGGCGGCGTGGCTGCGGGCCGCGCCGCACCTTCTGGCCGAGGCGGCGGAGCGCTGGAAGCTCACGCTGCGGAGCTACCACGACGCGGGGCACGCCTCCGTCGTAGCCCTGGCAACCGCCCTCGACGGGACTCCGCTGATCCTCAAGGCGTGGTACGAGCCGCTCCGCTACCGCCAGGAGATCACCGCTCTTCAGACGTGGGCCGGCGGTCCGATCGCTGATGCCATCGAGGCCGCCGACGACCTGTCGGTGGCGGCACTGGAACTGATCGGCGGCCGTCCCGGCGGCGGCGCCCCTCTCTCGCGAGAGACGCAGATGGTGGCCGCCGCCATCCAAGGGCTTCACGGTCTCGGCCAGCGGGGGACGCTGCCGGATCTCCCGAGCCTGGCGCACTTCCGTCGGGAGGTGGTCGTGCCCCGTATCCGCCAACGAGTACGGCGGCTCAACCTGGGCTCCTTGGAGCCGCTCGTGGAGGAGGCGTGCGAGGAACTCCCCGGCCTGCGGGAAGACCCGGCCCGTACGACGGTGCTCCACGCCGACCTGTACCGGGAGAACGTCCTGTTCGACGGAGGAGGGCACCCGCGCCTGATCGACCCGCACCCCTTGGTGGGAGACGCGGTGTTCGACTGGGCCTTCTGGACGGTCTACTACGACCTTGAACGAGAAAGTGGCCGACCGGCTGACCGCCGCCTCTCGGATCTCCCGTATCCCCGTTCCGGAGATCACGCCGTGGTGCAGGGCCCTCGCGGTCGACGGCCTCCTCTACTACACAGAGATCAACGACCCCGCGAAGCCGAAGATCGCGAGGGTGCTCTCCACGCTGCTGGCCTCCAGCCCGGGGAGCGATCGGTGACGACGTACATCCTCCGGCACGGGCAAACGGACTACAGCAAGCGGTACCTCGTCAACGGAGACCCCACTCGCCCCATCCGACTCAGTGAAGAGGGCGTGCGCTCGTGCGGACGAGCGTGGGCTGTGCTTCCCCTTCACAGCGTGCGCACGTGGCTGGCGAGCGAGTTCCCGCGAGCGCGGCAGACGGCTGCCCTGCTGATGGGGGTGCCGAAGGCGGAGCTCGTGGTGATCGGTCAGCTCAACGAGCTGGACTACGGGGAGTTCGAAGGCCGCCCGTTCCTGGAGTACGCCGCCTGGCTCGATCACCACGGCGGGGAGCGGCGCCCGCCGGGCGCCCGGGAGTCCCAGCGGGAAGGCATCCGGCGGATGCTCGCCGGAGTACGCGCGGCCCTGGAGCATCCGGGGCCACGCGTACTCGTCTGCCACGGCTTGCTGGTGTCGGTTCTGCTCTGGCACCGGGATCGTTCCCCGGGCGACGCCATGCCGCTGTTCTTCCCAGAGGCCCCGTGCGCCGAGCCGCTTGCCGTCACCGATGAGGCACTGCATGGATGGCTCAAGGCCCTGCTGACTGATCTTGACGGGGAGGGAGCCAGCGATGGAGATGGGCGCGGTGGCGCCGCGATATTGCGGGCCGAAGGGGGTTCGGCAGTTGCTACCGTCGACCGTGTAGACCACTCGCCGGAGGAGGACTCCCCTCATGCATGATGCCCGCGCCCTGATCGACATGGGTGCCGAAGCGGTACGTCGCCTCGCTCGCCGCGGATACTCGCTGGACCTGTCCGTGCTGGAGAGTCTCCAGTCCCGGCGCAACCAGAACATCCGCTCGGCGGACGAGCTGCGGGCAGAGTCCAAGCGAGTGGCCAGTGAGGTCCAGCAGACGGCGAAGCAGGGCGGGGACATCGCCAAGCTGAAGGAGCGCGCCCGGGAGATCAAGGACCAGATCCGCGAGATCGAGGCCGACCAGGAGAGGGTGCAGGAGGAGCTCCGCAGCCTCCTGCTCAGCATCCCGAACATCCCCGACGACAGGGCTCCCGACGGCGACTCCGAGGAGTTCGCGGTCGAGGTCCGCCGTGTGGGCACCCCGCCAGCCTTCTCCTTCGAGCCGAAAGACCACGTCGATCTTGGCGAGGCCACTGGCATCTTCGACTTCGCCCGAGCGACGAAGCTGTCGGGCCCCCGCTTCGCGGTATCGCGAGGGGCGGGTGCGGCCCTTGAGCGTGCCCTCGCGGCGCTCTTCCTCGACCTGCACACCCGCCGTCACGGCTACGTCGAACACGCGGTGCCGTTCCTCGTCACCCGGAAGACCATGACCGGCACGGGCCAGCTCCCGAAGTTCGAGGAAGACCTGTTCAAGACCGGCACCGCGGATCGAGAGTTGTTCCTGATCCCGACGGCTGAGGTCCCCCTCACCAACCTCTACGCCGACGAGATCATCCCGCCCTCGGAACTTCCGGTCGCCCTCACGGCCCACACGCCGTGCTTCCGCTCGGAGGCCGGCTCGTACGGCCGCGACACCCGGGGGCTCATCCGCCAGCACCAGTTCGGCAAGGTGGAGATGGTCCGGATCTGCGCCCCGGAGGACGCCGACGCCGAGCTGGAGAAGATGATCGGCCACGCCGAGGCGTGCCTGAAGGAGCTGGGGCTCGCATACCGCGTGGTCACCCTCGCAGCAGGTGACACGGGTTTCGCCGCCCAGCTCACCTACGACCTGGAGGTCTGGTTCCCGAGCCAGAACACCTACCGCGAGATCTCCTCGGTCTCCAACTTCGGCACCTTCCAGGCCCGCCGCGCGAACATCCGCACCCGCGGCACGGACGGAAAGCCCAAGCTGGTCGCCACGCTCAACGGCTCGGGCCTTCCGATCGGCCGCACCCTCGCCGCTCTGCTCGAACAGTGCCAGCAACAGGACGGCTCGATCGTCCTGCCCGAATCACTCGTCCCGTACCTCGGCTTCCGCCGGATCTCGGCGGACGGAACACCGGAGGCATAGTGCTTGTCGGCGTCTGCGACTTTCCTGGCAGCTACGCATTCCCCCCTGCCGGATACGGCGGGATCGAACGATGGCTCTGGGCGGTCGCAGTAGGCGCCCGAGCCGCAGGCGCCGACGTACGCCTCCTGGGCCCGGGATGGCTCCCGGAACTGGAAGCCGAATGGGTCCGCAAGCCGGTCCGCCTCGAAGACATCACGCCCGGCTCGCTGGCCGAGCGTGAGCTCAAAGCCGCCGGCTACGACCTCCTGATCGTCGGCCACGAGTACCCGTCATTGCCCGCCTGGGTCCGCACCTGGACCCAACTCGACTGCGACGTAGCCACGTTCCAGCATTCCCCGGTCTTCCAACACGCCGAATCCGCGTTCGACGGCAAGCGATCCCGCCTGTACTGCTACTCGCCCGAGATGATCGAGCGCTACGCCGCCCACCAGCCCGTTCAGGAACTTGCTGTCCACCTCGGCCTCCACGAGGAGGAACCGCCGGCCACCAAGGGACGAGACCTCGTGTGGCTCGGCCGTATCGACGAGGAGAAGGCTCCCCACCTCGCGGTGCGAGCCGCTCAGATACTCGGCCGTCGCATCCGCGTCGTCGGCCCCGTCTTCAGCGAGGACTACGTACGGAGCCACGAAAAGCTCTTCTCCGCAGACCACGTGGAGTGGGTCGGGGAACTCGGCGGCCCGGCGAAGACAGCCGCCATCCGCGAGGCATCCCTGTTCGTCTACACCTACGACCGCACCTACGTGGAAGCGGGCGCCGCCGTCTTCGGCGAATCGCTCCGAGCGGGAACGCCCATGGCCGCACTGACCTGGCGGGACGGAACCTGCGCCCAAGCCGCGCTCTGTGACCGCACGGGCGCCACGACGGTCGTCCCGCCCGACGCTGACGACGAGACGGCATCGCAGGCCCTCGCCGAGGCGATCGAGCGCGCCTCCGCACTGGATCACGCTCAGGTCCAAGCCATAGGCCAGCATCGCTTCGACCCGACGCGGCACTTCGAGGCGATGGCGGCACGCTGATGCTGACCGGGGGGCCCACGCATCAGGTATCAACCGCCCTTCGCCAAGTCCTCGGATCAGCCTGGGAGTTCACGTTCGAGGGCACGGATCTTGAGATCCGCCACCGTCGCCGAGGGTCACCGTACGCGCCGCCTCGCCGGCCGCCTTCGTGGGCCGAGCTCCTGGCCACCTTGGAAGACGCCTTCGCGGCCCGCGGCGTTCCTCGCGACGCGTGCATCCCGCTTCGCTGGGGAAGGGAAACCGAGCTGGCCATCTCGGCGGTCCAAGCCCTCGACCCCCTCCTCAAAGACGGCCGTCCCGTGACCTACCGCAGTGGATTCATTCCGCAACCGGTGGTCCGCTTCACCGGGGAGCGAGACGCCACGGGAGAGCTCCTCGACGGCTACCTGACCTCCTTCGTCAACGTCTCGCGCGTCCAGCCGATACAGAGCATCGACGAGTACGCCGCCGTCCTCGACGACTGGCTCTACGTCCTCTCACGACTCGGCTTCCATGCCCGGCATCTCAGCCTCTACGGTCAGCTGAAGGTCTGGCACCGCCGCCAGGTGGCCGGCGTGACCCTCATGTTCCGCCACCTGGACCTCACGCTCGGCGACATCGTGCTCCTCTGGAACAGAGAGAACCCTCAACGCATGGCCGTCGACCTGGGCACGGGCCTTGAACGCTTAGCTTGGGCCCGGACGCTGCGGAGCTGGAAGGAACTGATCTTCGGCTCTCTTGCCGGAGCCGCCCCCGCTCCCACCTTAGACGCGCTTCGCACGGCGACGCTCCTCCTGGGCAACGGCATCACGCCGGCCGCACGCGGCGCGGGCGGGGTGACCCGTCGGGTCCTGGGCGCGATGACCCCAGGGGCTGTAGGTCTCGGAGCGAGCGCCGTGGTTCGAGCATCGCACCAGTACTGGACGACGATCACTCCGCTTCCCGTCCCGTGGCCCGCCGTAACTACCGCCATCGAGCAGGAAGTTGCCCGTCGGGCCGCCACCTGCGGATGATCTTGGCTGGTGTCAAGACGAACCGCCCACGAATCACCTGCAAAGGACGTCAGAACGAGCGCGCCTCTTCCTCCTCGTCGTCCTCCGGCTCCTCGTCCTTACTGTTGGCGGGTTTGGAAGCTGGCTGGTGCGCCACGACCTCGGAGCCTCGGTAGTAACGCCACGCGCTCGGGTAGTCCACCCGCTTGTCGTCGTACATGATCACGTAGCCCATGAGGGCGCTGATCTGCCAGGTATCCGGCAATTGCGCCGCGACGAGGCGGAAGACCTCGTCCGCCGTCATGTCGACTGACGGCACGAACACGGAGATCTCATCGAACTGAGGACTCTCCTGGAAGCGGAAATTGTAAGGAAGACCATCCTTTATCGACTGAAGCAGGTCTGACAGCCTCTGCTCCCCGCGAGTCAGGTTCTCAGCCCTGCGGTCCAGGTCAATCGGGAATAGCATGTCAAAGTGGTTGGCTTTCAAGACTGTTCGGTCACGATTGCGCCCGGGGTCCTTGTTGCCGAACCCGTTAGCGTTCCAGGGGATATGACCGTCCGCCTTATACTTCTTAATGAGCAGCTTTTCGGGAGCGACCGCAGTGAAATCCTCGGCGACATAGAGGCACTTGAAAGTGATCTCATTGAGGGAGATGTTCCGGCGACCAGAGATCTTCCGAAGATGGTTGCCAAGCCGAGCAGGAAGAGGCTTATCGGCCTTCCCTACATACACGAGCTTGTCGCCGCGATAGAGCTGGTACACGCCGGACTTGCTGGCCAGCCGCTCGGCTTCCGCCTGCTCGTCCAGCAGATCGAGGTTGTGCCGAGTGAGTGGAGCACGTGTCAGCTTTCCAAGCGCTTCCGCCAGTTGATCCCCGAGAGCTTGCGTGATGCTGAGGCGGAACTGACTGCTGAACCGGCTGGCCATGCGAGTGAAACCCTCCCGAACGCGTGATCGCCGTCAGCCTATCCGGTGATCCGGTGGGTCGTGAGAAGAAAGTTACTGAAGTCGACACAATGATCAACAACTCCGCGGTACGCTTCTCCCATGTCTGAGCTGCGAGAAGCCCGCCGAGAGGTGGGGACCTGTGTCGAGTTGTTCGCCGGCGGTGGGGGGCTAGCGATGGCCGTGCACTCGGCGGGCTTCCGTCCACTGCTGGTCAACGAGTTCGCCAAGCGGGCGTGCGAGACCCTACGGAGCAACCCGGCGGAGCCCGCCAACGGCGACAGGCCCGCCCGCCCCTGGCCGCTCATCGAGGGAGACGTCCGGGAGATCGACTTCACCAAAGAGGTGAAGGAGCCCGTCGATGTCATCGCCGGAGGTCCACCGTGCCAGCCGTTCAGCCTGGGCGGCGTACACAGGGGCGACGAGGACGAACGCAACATGTTCCCTCAGATGTTCCGCGCCATCCGTGAACTGAAGCCCAAAGCGGTCATCTGCGAGAACGTCCGCGGCCTTCTACGCCCTTCGTTCGCCCCGTACTTCGAGTACATCAAGCGTGAACTGACACTCCCCTTCCTCACGCGAGACGGGGCGACATGGGAGGAACACGACGAGGCTCTAGCGAAGGCCATCGCCAACGATGACACCGATCCGTCCGAGCGCTATGTGGTGACTCACATGCCCGTCAACGCGGCTGACTACGGTGTCCCACAGATTCGCCATCGGGTGATTATCGTTGCCTTCCGCGCGGACCTCGGAATCGACTGGGAGAAGTATCGCCCCAAGCCGGAGTACTCGGAAGAGGCCCTGATTCATTCAATGCGGGATGGCGGGCCGTACTGGGACAGGCATACGGAGGTAGACGACGACGTGAAGAAGCGCGTCATCGAGAACCTGCCCGATCTCGACCTTGAGAACGAGAAAGTTAAGGAAAAGCTGAAGCTGAAGCCCTGGCGTACACTCAGGGACGCCATCGCGGGGATCGACGAGAACGAGGGTAAGCCACTTCCTCCCATTCCGGTGGAGGCGCTTAAGCCGAAGCGGCAGGTTGGCGATATTCCGGATCACTTCGGGTGGCCAGGGGCGCGAATGTACCCAGGTCACACTCCTAATCTCCTGGATCGCCCGGCGAAAACTGTGAAGGCTGGTGTTCACGGTGTCCCCGGTGGGGAGTCCGTGATGCGATTGGACGACCCCGAATACGATGGAACCGGCTACCGGTATATGACGGTGCGCGAGACCGCGCGGGTCATGACGTTCCCTGACCGCTGGGTCCTTGAGGGGCCACGCGGCGAGAAGATGCGCCAGCTCGGCAACGCCGTCCCTGTCAAGCTCGGAGCAGCCTTCGCGAGGGCGGTGGCGGCTGCGCTAGCGGACGCGGAGAAGAGGCAGTGACAGAGACCGCGAGTGATCAGCGGCGGCACTGGAAGGAGCGCGTCCCCGCCGATACGGCCTGGAAGCCGAAAGCCGGCATGAGCAAACACGCTCGCGCGGCTGAGCAGGATCGGGCCGCCGGCGGCTCCCATATGCGCGCCGTCAGCTTGGGTGAGGGGCGATACGCGCGCGCCTCCATCGCCCTACGCCTGTACCGCAAGCAACGCCGTATCCGTGCCTACCTGCGGTGGTCACAAGCGGGGGAAACGCGCGAGCGGTACGTAGGCGAGGTGGATGCCTCGACTCGTGCCGCCAACCTTAAAACAGCCTGGGAAATGGCCCGTGCCGCCGGGTACGTCACTACCGAAGAGGTTCCATCCAGTTCCTGGGCGTCGTCTCTCGCGTCCCGGGCGGTGATGCAGGCCAACAAGGGAAGAGACACGAAACCGGAACGCCTTCTTCGGTCAGCACTTCACCGTAAGGGACTTCGCTATCGGGTTTCCACACGGCCGATACCGGAGTTGCGCAGAACGGCCGACATCGTATTCCCGAAAGCCCGCGTAGCTGTGTTTGTCGATGGATGTTTCTGGCATGGCTGTCCGGAGCACTATCGCCCTGCCTCAAAGCGTGCGGAATTCTGGAAAGACAAGATCGCGGGAAACCAAGCCCGAGACGCGGAAACGACAGCCACGCTCGAAGAGCATGGCTGGAAGGTCGTACGTCTCTGGGAACACGAAGACGCGTCGCAGGCTGCAGAGAGAGTAAGTCAGGTCGTGAGGGAACGGCTGGAAGGTATGGGAACAGGTAGCGCGGGCAGCCGACTGAAGGGGTTGCCTGAATGAGGCGTGAGCAAAGCCGCAGTTCCGGACTTTGCCGCCTTTTCCACCCATTTTCCGCCTCGCCGACCAGGGCGAGACGGCGATCCCTTAGTCGAGTCTCCCCTGTTCGATCAGCTCCCGCACCGCATCCTCATGGCGGCGGAGCACGATCCGACCGTCCCCCGTGCTGTACGCGACCACAGGCGTCCCCGGAGAGACGCCCGCTTGCGCGAGGAGCCCCAGCGGAAGGGTTACCTGCCCGGTCTCGCTGATGGTCACTTCTTCTGGCTCACGCAACATGCGTGGAGTCTCCCACGCGGCACCGACAGCGAGGGCGGGGAGTGCGGGCCGCCTGCCTCGGCGCCCGACATAAGGGGCCGGGTCAGCACCAAACCAGCACGGGAGGGATGCAGAGGGGTGATGAGCGGTGCCGACAGGTCAGCACCAAGTCAGCACGGGCACAAGAAGGGGGCCTAACCTCGAAGAGGTAGACCCCCTCTGACCTGCATGTTTGCTAGATCAGGAATGCTGTGCTATGAAACCCGCTACACATTGAAGCGGAACTCCACCACGTCGCCGTCCTGCATCACATAGTCCTTGCCCTCCATGCGGGCCTTGCCGCGGGCGCGGGCCTCGGCGACGGAGCCGGCCTCGACGAGGTCGTCGAAGGAGATGACCTCCGCCTTGATGAAGCCCTTCTGGAAGTCGGTGTGGATGACTCCGGCGGCCTCCGGCGCGGTCGCGCCCTTCTTGATGGTCCAGGCGCGGGTCTCCTTGGGGCCGGCGGTGAGGTAGGTCTGCAGGCCGAGGGTCTGGAAGCCGACGCGGGCGAGGGTGGCGAGGCCGGGCTCGTCCTGGCCGACGGACTGGAGCAGCTCCAGGGCCTCCTCCTCGTCCAGCTCGGCGAGGTCCGCCTCCAGCTTGGCGTTGAGGAAGATCGCCTCGGCGGGGGCGACCAGCGCGCGCTGCTCGTTCTTGAAGTCCTCGTCGACCAGCTCGTCCTCGTCGACGTTGAAGACGTAGAGGAACGGCTTGGTGGTGAGCAGGTGCAGGTCGTGCAGGAGCTCGGCGCGCTCGCTGCCCTGGACGATGCCCTGCGAGAAGAGGGTGTCGCCCTTCTCCAGGATCTCCTTGGCCTCCTCGACCGCCTTGGCCTTGGGCGCCACGTCCTTCTTGATCCGCGACTCCTTCTGCAGGCGCGGCAGGACCTTCTCGATGGTCTGCAGGTCGGCCAGGATCAGCTCGGTGTTGATCGTCTCGATGTCGTCCTTCGGCGAGACCTTGCCGTCCACGTGCACGACGTTCTCGTCCTTGAAGGCACGGATGACCTGGCAGATCGCGTCGGACTCACGGATGTTCGCCAGGAACTTGTTGCCCAGGCCCTCGCCCTCGGAGGCGCCGCGCACGATGCCCGCGATGTCCACGAAGTCGACCGTCGCCGGGAGGATCCGCTGCGAGCCGAAGATCTCCGCCAGCTTCTGCAGCCGGGGGTCGGGGACGCCGACCACGCCGACGTTCGGCTCGATCGTGGCGAACGGGTAGTTGGCCGCCAGCACGTCGTTCTTGGTCAGGGCGTTGAACAGGGTCGACTTGCCGACATTCGGCAGACCGACGATTCCGATCGTGAGCGACACGTTGCGACTTCCCGTACGTGAGGATGAGGACTGGATCAGGATTGGTCAGGATGGGGGCTGCTCGGCCTGGCCGACTGGTCCGCGCGGGCCGATCCACCAGTCTACGGCGTGGCCGCGCCCACCCCGGCGGCGTATCGGACGCCTGGTCGTGCCGCCGCCCCGGCGTGTCTGTCGGGCTATTCGGCACATAAACCGACCTAAGTTGGTCCAGTGGAGCAACCGAGGACGCGATCCGCGCAGCACCCGCCGCGACGGGACGGACCGCCGGCCAGGCCTTCCGGGGCGGGCAGAGCCGCCCGGCAGGCCAGGGCGGCACCGTCGCCGGCCCGCGCGCCGGGGCAGGCGGCCAGGAAGCCCGCGCCGCTGCCTCCGCAGGCGGGCCGGG
>NZ_BAAAGU010000032.1:0-34150 GCF_039524635.1 Streptomyces thermocarboxydovorans
ATGCTCCGCGACGGCACCTTCTACGAACCCAGAACCCCACGCCTCGCTTGACGAAAGACATAGAGGCACCCCCCCCCACGCGTTCACTATCTGAACGCGTGGGCGTTATAGTGGACGAGACAGGCTGAGCTGCGCCTTCGCAGCGTCTCGGAGCCACGAAGAGGGGCCGCATGAACGAGGCATCCGCAACGCCGGACATGGCCAACAAGTCCGTGACCAAGGCCATCAGGCTGCTGCGCGAACTGGCTGCCCGGCCCCGCACCGGTGCCACGGTCAGCGCCCTCGCCAAAGCCGCCGGCATCTCCCGGCCCACCGCATTCCGCCTGCTGCACAGCCTGGAGAAGAACGGCTTCGTCGACCGCGTCGACAACAACTACATCCTCGGCTGGGAACTGGCCCGGCTGGGCCGTCTGGCAGACCCCTACCAGGGGCTGGTCGCCCGCGCACAGCCGCTGCTGCAGGAACTGGCGGACCAGCTCAACGAGTCCGTGACACTCTCGGTGCCGGACTCCAAGGACGGACTCGACCTGGTCGCCGAAGCCACCGGATCCCATGTGGTCGGATTCCGGGCCCACCAGATGGTCGGCCAGCACTGGCCGCTGCACGCCAGCTCCACCGGCAAGGTCCTCCTCGCGGACATGCCCCTGGACAAAGTGACGGCGCTGTTGCCCGAAAAGCTGGAGGCCTACGCCTCACGCACCATCACCGACCGCGGAACCCTGCTCAAGGAACTCACCCAGGTACGCGAGCAGGGCTTCGCGATCATCGACAACGAGCTCGAGGAAGAGCTGCTCTCCCTGTCACGCCCCGTCCGCGACTCCTCCGGGAACCTGGTCGCGATCCTGACAGTCAACGGACCCCGCTACCGCTTCGGACGGGACCGGATCCCCGAAGCCCTCCAGCAGATGCAGTCCATCGCCGACCGCTTGGCCGACGTGTTCTGGCAGGACATGGCAACCGACTGAGTGCATGTTTCTAAGCCCGGTTCTGAGTAGCCTGGGGTCCTACGCTGGTCTGGTGTCCGAGGACGCCGGTCGGGCCAGGGAGAGGATTTGCCGGGACTGCGGTGAACGGCTGAGGCCGGGAGCCCGGCCTGGGGCGGAGTTCTGTTCGTCGGTGTGCCGGTCCAGGCAGTGGCGCTGGGAGCGGCGGTTGCGTCAGCGCCTGGCGGCCGTCCGGGACGGTACGGGCGAGGTGGAGTGCCCGGAGTGCGGGGCCCGGTGGGTGGTCGGCGTCGACCGTCGCTCGGACGCAGTGTCCTGTTCGCCGCGGTGCAAGGTGAGGGCTTGGAGGCGCCGGGCGGAACCGTTCGGCGAACGGTCACAGTAACTGCTGAGCGAACGCATCCCGGATCCAACTTCGGCCACCGAACGGTCATTTGTGGTCATTTGTTGCGATCTTAGGATTTTCGGCCTGACTCTCGGCTTGAAAGCGGGCCCTGTCCCGTCACGGCCACAAGTGCCGTGCCATGGCCTGCAGTTGGCAGTGAGACACCATGACCGAAGTGGCAGAGAAGGTCGGGAGCGTCAGCCAGTCCCGTTATGAACAGATCGTCACCGAGCTGCGGGATGTGGTCGAACAGCAGACGCGCGGGCAGTTCACGATCGGTGAACCGCGCTCTGGAGATCGAGCCGATGAGGCAGCGGGGTGGCCCGATCTCGGAGCCGGAGTGGACGGTCGAGGCGTCGTTGAAGCGGCTGGCCAACGACATTGGGCTGGCGGTCGCCACGGTGAAGACCACGAGGTGGGTGGCCTCCCGCCGGCCGAAGGAACACCGCAGTCCGAAGACGGCGTCGTACACGGTCCACCGAGCCTTGGCGAACATCGAGGATGAGGCGGAACGGTTCGCAGCGATCGGGACGCCACCGGACGGCAAGGCACGCTGGACCACGGACGACGCGAGTCGGCGGGTGGGCCAGCAAGTCGGGACCCCGATCACGCCTCAGGAGAAGGTCACCGCGATCCATTTCGCTGGCCCGCGAGAGGAGGTCGCCGCAGCGGTCACCACCGACTTCCTCAAGCATCCGCAGGTCGCGGCCAAAGTGTCGGCGGAGGACAAGGTCCGGGTGGCGGAGGATTCACGCGGGACGAGTCAGTCGCGGCGACCGCCGCCACGAGCCTGCTGCGCAGGCCCGACGTCGCGTTCAAGGCAATGAGCGACGACACCGCCCGCTTCCAGGTCAACCATGCCCAGGTCGAACGCGGTCGGCAAGCCCGCGAGGACTTCGACCGCACCAGCCCCGTCGCCCAGGCCGTCCGCGCGATCGACCGGTCGGTGGAGTTCCTGGACCTGGTCACCGCTTGCCACTCCTTCGTGGCCGCCGCCGGCCGGACCGTCCCGGGCCTGCGGGACCGCACCCTCAACGACGACGAACGCACGCTCGTGCACGAGAACGTCGCCCGGGTGCGGGCGACGCTGGACTGGATCGAGACGGCCGTCGACACCGGCAAGGTCGACGTCGACGACGAACTGGCCCGCCTGCTCAAGGGTGAATGAGGATGCCCCGCGCCTCACGGCGACGGGGCGATGCCGCCAGACGCCACGCGGACACCCTGCGGTTTGTGCTGTTCGAGGCCAGACCCGCCGGCCTTGAGTTCCCTCAGCTGGTACGCGCCAGCGACCTGTCCCCGAGCCAGGTCGGTTCCGGACTCGCCGCGTTGAAGGACCAGGCTGCGGAGAAGGGCGTGCCCCCGCTCACCTGGACCCGCGCGACGGGCTACCAACCCGGCGCCGAGCGGGACGTGCTGGAGGCATACGAACGGGCGGTGGTCAGGGAGAAGCTGACCGAGTTCCGCCGGTTCATCACCGGCACCGTCGCTCCGCATGCCGCCGCGCACCCGGGCGACAAGTGGGTCAAGCACATCGTCGCCCAGCTCAACTCCATCGAGTCCGCCCTCGACCTCATCAACAGCTCCTGACCTGCGGCGGGCCGCCCTGCGGACGGCCCGCCGCACCCGTCTGAAGGCCAGCCGTCATGCGCTCTCGCCGCTCCCCCTCGGACACCACCAACGCCGAATGGGCCCTGCTCGAAGGGCTGCTGCCCACCCCAGCCTGCCAGACCAGCAAAGGCGGCAGGCCGGAGAAACACCCACGCCGTGAGATCGTCGACGCGATCCGATACGTCGTCGACACGGGCTGCAAGTGGCGGGCCCTGCCTGCGGATTTCCCGCCCTGGCGAACGGTCTGGGGGTTCATGGCGCGCTGGGCGGCCGCCGGCATCGTCGGTCAGATCCGCGACCAGCTCGCCGGCCGGATCCGCCGGGACCTGGGCAAAGGGCCCCGGGCGGTCGCCACCGTGATCGACTCCCAGAGCGTGAAAGCAGCCGAGACTGTCTCCAAGGCCACCCGCGGCTACGACGCAGGCAAGAAAGTCAACGGCCGCAAGCGCCACCTGGTGGTCGACACCCGCGGCCTGCCCCTGTTGGTCAAGGTCACCCCCGCCGACCTGCACGACGCCGCCGCGGCCTAGGAAATCCTCTTCCGCCTGCGCCTGATGCACCCCGAGATCACCATCGTCTGGGCCGGCTCCGCCTACGCCGGAAAGCTCGTCGACTGGGCGAAACAGCACCTCAACCTCACCATCAAGCCCGTCAGCCGCCCCAAAGACACCTCCGGCTTCGTCGTACTGCCCCGCCGCTGGGTCGTCGAGAGGTCGCTCGCGTGGATGATGCACGCCCGCCGCCATGCGAGGGACTACGAGCGGCTCGTCCAGCACTCCGAAACGCTGATCACCTGGGCTGCCATCACCCTGATGACCAGGCGTCTGGCGCGGAGAGGTGCCGCACGCGGCTGGACGAGGAAGCCGACCCCGGGCAGCTGAGCCAGCCTACCGGCACCTATTCGTACCACCAGCGTCCGAACTGCTCGGCCAGTGCAGGTACCACACGGTTTATGGGCCGAAAGTCAACGTCAGAGACGCTTTCCCCATAGCGAGCAGTGGGATCCCACCAATGATCTCTCCCTGGAGAGACCACTCCTTCAGGGTCAGGTACTTGGACAGCATGTTCAACAATCGACTGGAGACTGCCAGGAACTTCGGCTTGATCAACCAGGTGAATCCGCGGACAGCTCCTCCCCCGGCGTGCTCGCTGCCTTCGCCTTCTCCGTCGTCGACTGAGAGCACAACCGCCGCAACGTCCGACGGCGGCTGGGCCAGACGCCGCAGCGCCTCACTGTTCGAATCTCCGAATTCCGCGTGAGCGCTGCCGGCACCTTGGTCGGCTGCTGCAGGCGTGGCCGACACCACTGGGGCAGGCAGCAAGGTTGTGGCGGCCAACAAGGCTGCGACGTACCGACGTGAGCGACATGCGGTCATGCGATATGCCTATCCAGCGGCAGACGGCGACCAGGAGCACCGCACCGCGACCGGGCATTCACTCTCCCGGCCGCAGCCCACGCAATGGTCATGAGACGAGCACGAACCCGCCTGTTTAGAAACAGGTACGGAGCGGTGCCGCAGAGAAGGCCGTGAGCATCAGGTCGGCTCCGCCCGCCACGGCTCCCGCCACCCCATCGGCACGTCCGTCCGCGTACGCCCTCGTCAGCGCCTGGGACTCCTCCCGCGACGTCGCCCGGCCCCAGTCCCGGATCAGCCCCTGCGGGTCTCCCGGCACAGGCCGGTGTCGAGACCGCACCCGCCGACAAGTGCCTCGAAGGATGGGTGAGCAGCCACGGCGACCTGATGGCCCACGTCCAGTAAGCGCCGCCCAAGGCCCGTGCAGGGCGCGACGTCGCCCCGTGAACCGGCGGTGATGATCAGAATCCGCATGGAGCGTCTCCTCGGCGAACGCCGTCCGGCCACCGTCGCCTTCCACGGGATCCCTCAGCCCACCCGACTGCTGCCACCCCGAGTCGATGTGTGCTGTCGTTACTCATGAACATCGAAGACCTCGACATCAGGCCCGCAGCTGTGGTGGTGGCCAGGATCCAGCCTGCTGCGATCAGCGTTGCGGCGAGCCACTGCTGCCACCCGTGTGGGTTGAAGGCTTGCTCCTGCCCGAAGCTCACGACGGGCACATGCAGCGCTCTTTGGAGGCACGCGCCCTGATGGGCGGTTCCGGATCCCTCTCTGCCGCCCTGCCCAGGTCAATCTCAGGCATCAACGACAGACACCTGGGACTGACCTGTCCTGCCCGGACTTCCGCGAGACGGGGCGGCGGGTGCTGATGCTCGCCCGGCGCCGCTGGTACGCGGTCACGTCCCTGAGCGGGATCTTCAGCTCCTCGGCCCGCAGCCCGCCGTTGGCGGTCATCTCGCACACAGCGGTGGGGACCGGGCCCGGGCAGTTCACGCATCGGCTTTCCCGGACCGGCCGGCTCCGGAGTTCTCCCGCTCCAGCGTGCCTGTCCCCAGGGACGTTCCTGGCCACGCTCTCGGCCATCGGCCGGCGGCCCGGGGCGGGATCAGCGCGGACGCCAGGTGCGGACCTCGAGGTGGAGGATCTGCGCGTCCGCGCGGATGCGTCCGGTCTCGACCAGCCACTGGCGTACGGCCGCGGTGACGTCGCCTGCTGCGGCATCCACGCGGCGGGCGAAGCCGGCCGCATCGAAGCCGCCGGTCTGTGCGGAGCCGTAGGAGCGTTCCTCGGTGTGATCCGTGCGCTGGACGACATTGCGGCGGATGCCGGGCGAGTCGGTGCGGCTGCCGGAGGGATGCAGGTAGCCGGTTCTGGCCAGGCGGACGGTGAAGGCCAGGCGCAGTCCTTGGCGGGCGGCTTCGGCGATCAGCGGGCGCAGCCGGGCGGAGCCGGAGGCAATGGCCTGGGCCCCGACGCGGCCGGTGCCGGTGCCGGTCGGGGTGATCATGACGGCCTTGGTACGGACGCGGGCCGGGGCGCCGGAGGCGGTGGTGCGGCGGCGGACGTGGCGGGCGGCGATCGCGGCGAGTTCGGGCAGGTCGGTGATGCCTCCCGCCTCGACCGCGGTGAGGACTTCGCGCAGGGCGGTGACGAAGGCTGCGCCCTTGTTCCTGGTGTAGAACTGCGAGACCAGGGAGGGGTCACGGTCGAGGATGCGGGCGATGTCGCGTTTGGTGTAGCCGGCTGCCTGGAGCCGGTCGGCCAGGCGGGCCGCCTCGTTCAACCGGCCTTTTCGTGCCGCCCGGTTGCGGCGTGAGCGGGGCGGCATCAGGTGTCCTTGCCCGGGGTGAGGGCGGCGCGGCCTGCGTCGCGCAGGGTGAGGAGTTCTTCTTCGCCGGTCGGGGCGGGCAGGGGCCCGGTGAGGTGGCCTTTGAGGAGGTAGTCGCCGGGCTGGTGGTGGTAGGGCCAGTTCTGCGGCTGGGTGAGGTAGAGGGCGTCGGTGCGGAAGGCGACCACCGTGCCGGGTGGTGTGTGGAGGGCTCCGGCGTAGGTGCCGTCGTCGCGGTGGCGCTGGCTGAGCAGGGCGGCGCGGGCGCTGGACCAGATCGCGGCGGCCCATTCGGGGTGGGCGTTGGCATCGCGGCTGAAGCCGGTGGGTTTCTGCCAGGTGATCAGGTCGTCGTCGAAGCTGATGATCTCGGCGTCCGGCGGTACGTCGCGTTCCATGGCGCGGGGGGTGGTGCCGGTGACCATGCGGGGGCGCTGGGCGAAGGAGCCGATGCCGTACAGAAGGATGGCGCGCACGGCGCGGGAGGCCAGGTGGGCGGCGCGGGCCTGCCGGGGGTCGCCGTGGAAGTGGGCCTGGGCGCAGAGGCTGGTCCAGGTTTCCTTGAGTTTCCTGGCCCAGTCGTCGAGGGGTTTGCCGTCCTCCCAGAGGATGCCGTCGAGGATTTCGATCGTCCAGGGCTGGACGGGGTTGGTGAGGGCGGTGTGGATCTCCGGGCCGCCGGCCCAGGTGGTGAAGGTGGCGCCGGGCCGGCTGGGGTAGTGCCAGCGGCGGTCGCCGGGGGCGGGGGCCGGCAGGAGACCCACGTGGTTCCAGGTGTCGGGCACGGTGACTCGTACCTGCCAGTGGCCGCATCCGTACAGGGCGCGGATCTGTTCCTTCTCGCTCCAGGAGGCGAAGGTGGCGGCGGTGATGCGCCGGGGGGTGCCGACCGGGGATTTCCAGGTGTGCTTGGCGTAGGCGAAGGTGCGGTCGTATTCGACGAGCCGGGGCAGCTGCTCGGGGACGCGGGGCGGGGTGATGAGTTCGTTGCGGCCCTGGCCTGCGGTGGCGTGGAGCAGGCCGCGCAGTTCCTCGGAGAGCACGGGGTATCCCTCGGCGTACTGGCCGCGGGTGGGGATGGTGCGGGTCCACAGGTCACGGCCGGTCTGGGAGGGGGAGCCCATGATGACGGCGTCGGGCCAGTGGCGGCGGAGCGCCTTCCACAGCAGGACGAAGGCGTCGCGGACGAGGGCGGGGTCGTCGCCGTCGAGGTCGAACCACTCCCCCACCGAGCGGATCTCGACGTGCTGGTCGGCGTGTTCGCGCTGGTAGCGGCCGACGGGGTGGCGGGGGTGGACGAAGTGCCCGGCCATGCGGTCGCGGCCCCGGCCGGTGTCGGTGCGCCAGCCCGGGATGGGGGCATTGAGCCAGGCGGCGACGGCGTCGCGCAGGTAGGGGTAGCGGTCGGCGTCGCGGTGCCAGGGGTCGCCTGCGGTGATGTAGATGCGCTCCACGCCGTCGGGGATGGTGTGGAAGACGGCGGTGAGGATGTCCGCGGCCGTGGCGGCACCGAGGTCGACGCGGTGGGTCTGGTCGCGGTGGACCAGGATGCCGGTCGTGGTGTCCAGGAATACGGTGGAGCGGGCTTGCTGGGTGAAGTTCGGCCGGGTGGATGCCAGGCCGGGCGTGTGGCCGAACCAGGCGTCGCCCGGGGCGCCTTCGGGGATGGAGGGCAGGCTGCCCGGCTCCGGTGACGTCTGCGGGGCGGTGCCGTCGGTGGTGTCATCCGCTGCCGCGGTGCGCTGTGAGCGGGGTGCGCCGATGGCAGGTGCGGCAGCTCCCGGGCGTGGCGGCTGCTCCTCGCCCGTGTCGTGGGATGTGGGGCCGGAGACCGGCTCGGGGACGGGAGGCTGCTCGTCCGTAGTGCGGTCGTCGGTGGAGAGGCGGGCGGGGGCCAGGGCGGGGGCCAGGGCGACGACCTCGGCGAGGCTCAGTCCCGCTGCCGGGGCGATGCGTTCCGCTTTCGCCTTCTCGTAGGAGGCGAGTTCGGTGATCTGCTTGTCGCGGTCGGTCTCGAGCTTGGCAAGGCGTGCCCGGGTCTTGTTGATGGCGTCCCGGACCGTGCGCAGTTCGGCGAGCGCGGCGTTGTAGCTCTTCGCGTCCATCACAGCTTCCTTGTCCGGGCCAGAGTTCAGCTTGCGGGGTTCGTGGGAACGTAGGCGATGGCTCCGCCCGAGTGGGAGGAGAGCCGGCTGCCCAGCAGCAGTTCAGCAAGCCGGCGGTCGCCCTCCAGGCTGGAGGTGATCACGGTGTGCGGGGCGGCCAGGTCGGTGATGTAGCCGGCCAGGCGGGCGTCGGGGAAGGCGTGACGGCCTTGCCTGTTTTTCTCCCATCGCTCCAGTCCGGTCAGCACGGCCACGACGTAGCCCGACAGGGTCACGGGCAGCACTCCCCCGGCCGCGACACTCGCCGCATCGCACCTCCACCAGCCGCGCAGCGCCTTGAGCAGGTCGTCGGGGGTGAGCGAGGCGGCGAACCCGAGCCAGTTGCGGTCCGGTTCCCGGGCGGGTCTGGCCGTGCCGACCCGCAGGACGGCGACTTCCCCGGCCGGCAGCCGGCCGAGTGGCGCCTGCCGGCGTTCCCGCAGTGCCTGTACGACGTCCAGGGGGATCATGACGCGCACGCCGCGCCGTGACAGCCCCGGCAGCAGCCCCGCACGGATCAGGCGGCGGAAGGTGGTGATGGCACAGCCGAGCTCCTCGGCTGCCTGCCCGGTCGTCAAAAGCACACCACCACCCCCTTCATGCGAACTCCGTTATCTGATCAGGCACTGACTGTATGTGAGCGCCCAAGCCGGCGTCAAAGGGCACCTCCGCACGAGGTGACGGCCTGCGGAGGAAGTGCCCGCCCTCCCCGGCATCAGACGGAACCGGTGAGCACACGCCGACCGGCCCGACGTCTCCTTCGCCGGCCGCCGGCCCGGCAGCCCGCCGGCACGCTGCAGGCGGTCGAGCCCCGCCCCGGTCCCTCGCGCGGCCGCGCCGGAGAGCGCCCGGACCCGGCCGTAGAACCGTGCTGTTCAGGCGGCCGCTGATGTCGGCGCTGCGGCTGGAGCCGAGAGCCTTCGCTCTTGTCATGCCGGCGCCTACGGGCGCCACGGTGCATCAAGGTGGCAGGCGCGGCTGCAGTTGCGCCTGCGGCCGGGCCGCCGGGATGATCCGCTCCCCCTGCCCGGCGATCACGAACGGTCCACCTCCGGGTCGCCAGGGGCCCGGGCCGTGAGGTGGACGCTGGTGCGATGCAACAGGTGATCAGTTGCCCGCGGTGACGGGCTGGATCGCCGGACGGAGAAAACGGATGGGGCTGGTCGCCGGACCACAGGGTCGTCGCCGAGGGCATGATCAAGGCGTCCGTGGCCATGGTGAGCACGGTGATGGCCGGCACGAGAGACACCACCATCGCACTCTCCCACGAACTCGGCCGGCAGCAGGGCATGGCCGGGGACGACGACGCGGCGCGAGCGTTCGCGAAGGTGAACACGTCAGCGGCCTCCACCACGCTCGACAAGACGGGCTTCAGCGCCTACGTGATGGGCGGGACCGGCACAGGCCTGATGCGCAATGCCCGGGAGTTCACGGCGCGGGAGAGTCAGGTCGTCCCGGCAGTTCTGGAGCGGCAGGCCGACCTGACGGCCGGCATGGGTGACCCGGGAGCGGACCGCAGCGAGCGTTTTCCCGGACTGGGCCAGGAGCTGCCTGAAGTCGTGGGTGATACCGCCTGGTACGACCAGTACGCTCCGGGCGGCATGAGCGACCGCTTCCGCGGCTCGCCGGAGAAGTCGCGGGACGTCGCCGGGTCGTGGCGCGCGGGCGGACTCGCCGGAGGCGGCGGCCCGGCGGATCCCGACAACGCCTGTCCATCGCGTGTGGCCGGCTACCCGGAGCGCGAGGTGCCGCCGGCCAGCCGCAGGCACGCACTCATGGTGGACGGGATACGCCCCGCCCACGGCTACCTGGCCGAGGCCAAGCACGTGCGCGACCCGGACTGCGCCACACGCAGCTTCCGCAGCATCGAGCGCCTCGACGAGACCCTCGCCAAACCGGTGAAGACGGATGCCCGGGGCAACCCGAAATGAGATCCGCTGATCGACGGCACGCACCGGTCTGACCCAGCGGAGCTGGACCGGTACCAGAGCCCGATGGCCAACCCGGCCAACTCCGAGATCCCCGGTCTTGAGATCGTGACCCACGCAAAGGACAACACGGCCTACCGGCAGTCGATGACGGCGACGAACGGCGTCACCGGTTCCGCGCAGTACGTACCCTGACAACGAAGGACCAGCGCGGTGGAAGAGTACAGCCCTCGGTCGAACGTCGTCCTCGCTCCCCCCGAGGACCATCCGGCCGCACGGCAGGCGAACCTGGAAACCCTCCGTGATGCGCTGGAGCGGTCCTTCCCCGACGTCTTCGTCGAGTTCACCACCTCCAGCCTGCGCGACGTCCCGGTCATGAACTTCGAGATCGAAGCGGAACAGGGTGTCTTCGTCACCGGGACGGCCGCCATGCCAACCCCCGACCACGCCCACGCCGCCCTCATCGACGCGACCGCACACACCGCCGCCCTGTTCGCCCACTGGCTCCGCGACACCTACGTCCCCTCACCCGCCGGCGTGCGTTTCCTCAGCACCTACACCGCGGAGAACGGCGACAAGACCGCCCGGCTGCTCCCCGCGACAGGTGACGCCGCACAGAACGAGGCCATACTGCGCACCTGCCTGCCCGCCGCCGGAGACGAAGACCAGACACGACCAGCCGGGCTGCCGGAGCACCCGCACAGATGCCGCGACTGACTCGACAACAAGCAGGAGACAACAAGAACGAAGTGACGCCGACGGCACCACACCACACCTGTGCTCAGGACCGAACCGCACACAAACCCATCCTCCGATGCACACCCGTCCCGACAACGAGCCGCCAACCAGCTGACCGGCTCGGGCGACGCCTATCTGGCCAGCCTGGCTCCCGGGGACCTACATCAAGATGGCATCCCGCTTGGTGGAACCCGCTCTCCTGGCGCTCGCCGTGCCGGCCGTCCGCGGGCGCGTGAAACGGTGAGGGACCATATCGCGTCGCGGTTGCGTGCTTCACCGTCGGATCACAGCAGTCGTGAGTCATCCGACGATGCGCGGCTTTGGACTGGGGCGACCTGCGTGATGCGACGGTCGGCGTGCGCCGCATGAGCGTCATCATCGGCCAGTTGACCGCTGTGGCCGGTGCCTGTGGTGCGGGCGGCGGGTTTGGCAGACGGACACGGAGAGCGGATCATGGAAGTCGCGGGCGGAACGAGTCACGTGCAGTGTCGGGGGCAGAGCGGATGGCGTGGGACGAGTGGGAGCAGCTGAAGGCCGACGCGGCCGGCAGGCAGACGGCGCTCGTGCAGCTCACCCAGTATCCGGCAGATACGAATGGCACCGGAGGGGACCGTCAGGACGGCAAGGGCGACCGGCTGGGCGTCAGCCACAGCTCACTCGACAAGAACTCCAACTTCCTGATCGAGCTGGCAGGACTCCTCTACGAGGGGCGGCCCGACGGTGAGCTGTGCACGCTGGCACGGGCCCCGCGCTCGCACCCGGATGTCGCAGCCAGGGTCGACCGGTTCGCCCGCTTCGCGAACGACCAGTATCAGGACGCGACGTCCCTGCTCGCCGCACTGTCCACACGGCTCGGAGAAGCGAAACGGCACATTCGTCGCATACGACGGTGAGGTGGCGGCGGCATGATGAACGCCCTTCTCGAGCTGGGTCAGTACGTGGCCCCGGAAGACCGGTGAGATGCATGGCGCACACCTGCCGGCAGGACGTCAGGTACTTGGAGGACTGCAACCCCGCCCTCGTCGAACGCAATGCCCAGGAGTGCAAGAGACTGCGGGATCTGCTGCTCGACGTGGAGCCCGGTGCCAAGAACTCACCGTCGACATCGACGGCATCAAGGACGAAGCCAACCTCGCCCACAGCCAGGCCAGCGCGGCCTATCACCGCGCCAAGACGGTCGAGAGCGAGGCCCGGGAGGTGTGCACGGCAGCGCTGGACCAGGCGTACAAGGCCCTGCCCGACTTCCGCGGCGGCGACTTCGCCGACGCGAAGACCCTCCTCGACGCCATACCCGCGCTGCGGGCCGAAGCCGCTGAAGCCAGCAGGGATCCGCTTGCCCGTCTCCCCGGCAGCGCAGCGAAAGCGGAGTTCACCGAGCCGGTGGGCACCGACGACCTGTCCCCCTCCCTGAGGGACATCAGGATGCGCCTCGCCGACCTTCCACAAGCCACCGACGCTTACTGGGCCGTACCCAGGAACGCCGAGGAACGCCGCGAGTGGATCGCAGCGAACAAGGAGATCATCACCGCAGCCGCGCACAGATCCGGCCTGCCCCCCGACATGGTTGCGGGCATCGCCTGGCAGGAAGTGGGTGGGCAGTGGGGCTGGATGGACGACGGCACCGACACCCTCCGCCAGCTCGCCAGGGACGGCTGGCTGCACGACACCCCGGAGAACCTGCCCTGGCGGCTCGGCGGTACGCCGGACGAGACATCCCGGCCCCATCGCCATCCAGGTGAGAAGAGCAGCTGAGGTGCTCGGGTACGACCCGGCGCACCTCACCGAAGGCCAGCGGGACACCATCGAGGCGTCGCTGCAGGATCCCGGCCAGAACATCTTCATCGCGGCCGAGTACCTGGCCATGCTCAAGGAAGAGAGCAGCTTCGCCGACATACCGGCGGACAGCATGACGCGAGAGCAGCGCCAGGAACTCGCCGCCCGCTACAACGGCGGCCCCTACTGGCAGAACGACAAGGCCCAGACCTACGGCCGCAACTTCGACCGGGATCTCGACGAGGCGAGGAGTGCCCTGAAGTGACCCGTTTGCTGCGAGGGCCGCGAGGGGTGGTCCTCGCCCTCGCGAACCTGCTCAATGCCTGCGTCGCCTACGGGGCACTGGTGACCCAGCCCCGGGGCTCATGGGACGAAGACACCCTGACGGGAATAGAGTTCGCGTCAGCGCTGCTGATCGTGCTCGGCCTGAGCACGTTCCTGCTCACGTTGCCGCCGGTGCGGCGCGGATCCCTCAGCCGCTGGTGGCTGGCTCCATCACTGATCTTCCTGACCGTCGGAGCAGCACGCTGGGCGTACATCGTCCACGCGTATCCGCAGGGCCCGGCCGGCTGAACCACGCAACGGGCGGGCGCAGAAGGCCGAGGCACGAAACGGGCGCGTCGCCACACGGGCTTCTGCGGCGTGCGGCGCAGTGCCTCACCGGCCGGGGGAAAGCAGGGTGACGCTCCCCCGGCAGCGGCAAGGGAGGAGGTCGGGCATCGCGGCGGGCGCGGCCGCCGACGGCGAAGAGGGGGATCGTGCCGGCCCGCGCGCGCGGTAGATACCCTGAGAACGAAGGACCAGCGCGGTGGAAGTGCACAGCCTTCGGTCGGACGTCGTCTTCGCTCCGCCCGAGGACAGTCCGGCCGCATGGCAGGCGAGCCTGGAGACGTTCCGCCTTGAATTCGCGCCTGCCTCCCGGCGACGAGCTGCGCAGCCGACGACGCAGGCCCGGTCCGAGCGGTCACCGAACCCGTCGCCTCGCCCCGGACGCTGCTGCCGGGCCGGCTACACCCCCCGGAGAGAGCACCGGGGAACGGGGCGCCCGCGATCCGCTGAAGAGCACGGCGCGCCGCCGCCAGGATCTCGGCGGGCGGGCGGGGAACGCAGGGCAGGTGGGCGATCAGGGTCCAGGTGGTGCAGCGTGCACTCCAGGACATACGCCGACAGGTAGTCCCCAGCGGTCAGCACCTTGTCCTTGGTGCGCACGCGGGCGGCCGGATCGGCCAGTTCGGCCGCCCGCCCGGCCGCCGAACCCACGTCGTCCAGGTTGAACTTCAGCAGCGCGGGGTCGCCGTAGGCTGCGGCCAGACGCGGGATCAGCGCGTCCAGCGGGTCCTCCCCGGTCGGCCTCCCGACGATGCCTTGGTCGTCTGCCGGGATCGGCCCGGCCGGCCCGTCCGGGGGGCGTGAACGGCGCCCGCAGGTGATCGTAACGACGGCACGGTTCTTGGTGGCCCGCTCCCCCGGCTCCAGGCCCCCGCCCGCGCCATCGCGGGGTCATAGCGGGCCGCGGCGGCCGGGCAGGCGGAAAAGAGGCGTGGTTCCGGTCCCGGGGGCGGCTCTTGGCTGCGGCGGTGACCGGCAGTGGGTGCGCCGTTCTGGTGGGGGCGGGGGTGCGGGGTTTTCAGTGCTCGCAGAGGGAGCATGGCCGTTTCGTTGACGAGATCGGTGCCGAGCTGTGTCTGAGCCCGGCCACGGCGCGGACCCATGTCAGCCATGCGATGGCGACGCTGGGGCGCGGGACCGCGCGCAGCTGGTCGTGATCGCCTATCGCACGGGGCTCGTCAGTCCTTGAGGTCGCGGGCGTGTCGGGCGGGGCTTCCGTGGCGATCAGCGGCGGTGGTCCAGCCTCGCCCGGGGGTGCATGGTCCGTTCACGGGATTTTGGCCTGTCGTTGCCGAATGGCGCGGCGCGCTCCGGGTGGTCGGGGCCTATGCTCCGGCCGACAAGGGGGCCGTGCAGGGCGGGCGTTTTCGCTCGCCGTGCATTCGGCCGACAGTCGCCACAAGGAGATCCGCATGACCGGTCCCGACAGCGAGGGCGGCCTGGCGAGCGTCCGCTACATCGTCGACGACGTGCAGGAGGCGATCGACTTCTACACCACTCATCTGGGCTTCATGGTGCTCAACGCCTTCCCGCCGGCGTTCGCCGACGTCGTACGCGGAACGCTGCGGCTGCTGCTGTCCGGTCCGACCAGCTCGGGGGCGCGCGCCACGCCCGGGGACGCTGCCGTCGCCGGACGCAATCGCATTCACCTGATCGTCGACGATCTGGAGGCCGAGCGGGAACGGCTTGAGCGGGCGGGGGTGGTGATGCGCAGCGACATCGTCTCGGGGCCCGGCGGGCGCCAGTTCCTGGTGGCCGACCCGGCGGGCAATCTCGTCGAGCTGTTCACTCCGGCAGAGCGGAGTTAGCGGGGAGCACGGGGTGAACGACGCCGCCCCGGTCGCCGGGTGTGTGGCGGCCGGGGTGGGGTCGGGAGCCGGGTGCGGTGCGAGAACGGTCAGACGGTGCGGCGTGCGCGGAGCAGCGCGAGGGCGCCGGTGAGTATGGCTGCTGCTCCCAGCGCCACGGCGACCATGGCGCCGCCCTGACCGTTGCCGGTGCCGGCTGCGGCGTCGGAGCCGGCCAGCACGACACCGCCGACGACGGCGCCGGCGAGGCCGAGCCCCAGGGCGGCGACGGCTGTGCCCGGCCCCTTCCGGCTGCTGGCGCGGCGGGCGGTGCGCAGTGCCTGCACGCCGGCGACCACGCCGGTCAGGGTCAGCAGCAGGGCCACGAAGGACACGCCGCGGCCGCCGCCGCTGTCGTCCTGGGCGAGCGGGAGCGGGGCGGCTGCTGCCGGGGCGGCGAGTGCCGGGAGGGCGAGCAGCGCCGCCGGTACGGCGAGGGACAAACGGAGGAACGGGCCGAGGAACGGGCCGAGGAACGGGCGGAGGAACGGGCGGGGGAACGGGCGGGGGAAGGAACGGCGGAGGGGCCTGGACATGGGATTTCCCTTCGTGTGCGGGGCGGGTGGGAGTCGGCCGGCAGGTTGGCGATTCTGGCGAGCGCCGGGGCCGGTTGGGATTGGTGTGGTGGGGGCCGGGGCGGAGGGGGTCAGACTCTGACCGCTTCCTCGACCTCGGCGGGGGATTCGGAGGTGGTCGTCTTCGGTGTCCGGCGTCCGGGCATCCACCAGTTGGCCTTGCCGCACAGTTCCATCACGGCGGGCACGAGCACCATGCGGACGACGGTGGCGTCGATGAGGACGGCGACCGCCATGCCGAGGCTTCCCTGTTTGACGGAGATGTCGTGGCCGAGCAGCGAGGTGGTGAAGACGGCGATCATGATGGCCGCGGCGGCGGTGATGACCCTGGCGGTGCCCGCAAGTACCCGGGCGACGGCGACGCGGGTGTCGCCGGTCCGCTGGTACTCCTCGCGGACCCGGGAGATCAGGAACACCTGGTAGTCCATCGACAGGCCGAACAGCACCGGGAACATCATCATGGGCACCCAGGTGGTGACCGGCATGGCGGTCGGGAACCCGAGGGCGGGGCCGAGCCATCCCCATTGCACGACCGCCACCACGACGCCGTAGGCGGCGCCGATCGACAGCAGGTTCATCACGGCGGCCTGCACGGCGATGGTGACCGACCGGACCAGCGCGATGAGCAGCAGCATGGACACGGCGATCACGACGGCGATCATCAGGGGCAGGCGGGATGCGGCCTCGTCGGCGGCGTCGATGGTGCTCGCGTTCGGTCCGCCGAGGAGGACCCGTTCGCCTCCGGGGGTGCGGGGCAGGACGTCGTCGCGCAGCTCGTGCACCAGGTTCGCGGTGGCCTCGTCCTGGTAGCCGGTGGTGGGGAAGGCGGTGAAGGTGACGGCCTGTCCGTCCTCGCTGGTGCGCGGCGGTGTGACGGTGGCGATGGATCCTCGGCGTTCTCCGGGGCGGTGAGGACGAGCCAGTGCCGCACGCCGGGCTGGATCAGCTCGACGACCTCGTCGCCGAGGCGCGTGCCGCCGGACTGGATCTCACGCTGGAAGTGGAGCCGCCCGCGGAGCCGTTGCCGAGCGCGGTGGACAGTGCCGCGTACCGCATCCTCCAGGAGTCGATCACCAACGTCATCCGGCACACCGGTCCGACCCGGGTGACGGTCGCGGTGAGCGCGGGGATCGATCATCTGGAGATCCGTGTCACCGATCGGGGCCGCCGCCGCCCGGCTCTCCTGGGTGCGTCCGTCTCCGGGCCGTCCTCCAACGGTGCGGGCAGTCGGGCCGGTACGGGCGGGCAGGCCGGTACGGGCCCCGGCCGCGGGATTCTGGGCATGCGTGAGCGGTGTCAGCTGCTCGGCGGGGACTTCGGCGCCTGGCCGACAGCAGAGGGAGGCTTCGAGGTGACGGCACGGTTGCCGCTTGCGCCGACCGAGTCGCGGCTTTGATGTCCCACTCCCCCGCGGCCGGTGAGTGAGTAGCGGGGTGACGGGTTCGTCGGCTCCGTGTCTCCCCGTCAGTCTGTGCTGATCCGGCGGGACTTGAGAGGCTTCCCGGCCGAAGACCAACGGCAATGCGCTCAAGGCCGAGCAGGTGCAGGCGTACATGGACATCGCCGCGCGCCGCGGGTACGAAACCGTGATCACGCTGACCAACGATGTCGCTCTGGAAGGCAGCCCGCTCGTCGACGTCAAGATCGACAGGCGGCGCAAGCACAAGGTCGCCCTGTGGCACCTGTCCTGGGCGGAAGTCGCCCACCAGGCGCAGATGCTGATCAGGCACGAGGGCGTGGGCAACGCCGCGCACGCCTGGCTGCTGCAGGAGCTGCTGCACTACCTCCAGGACGAGAACTCGGGCTGCCACGGCTTCCAGAACATGGGGCCCTCCTGGGTCCCCGTGCGCAACGGCATCGACGACGAGACCCTCTGTCAGGGGGATGCCCGGGCGCTGGAGGTCGTCGAGAACTGGGAACGGCTCATCCGCCAGGTCTGCCTCAGGCTGGGCGGTGAACTCGGTCAGAAGGTCCTGCCCGTCCAGCGTGCCAAGCGCGGAACGGATCCCAGGGAACGTCGCAACCAGCTCGCCGATCGGCTGTGCCTCGACGGGCGCCTCCAGGCCGAGCTGCGCATCGACGGCACCCCAGGTGTCCTGACGGTCGGCGCGGACCTGCGCACCGGCAAACTGCGCACCGCCATCGATGTCCCCGCCTCCGAGCAGGGCTACCCGCTGAGCTGGGCCAAGCGGCTCGTACGCCGCCTGGCGGAGGCACCCGCGGACCTCCATGTCGAGACTCTCGTGGACGGCGGCGGCCCAGGTCCGCGCGGCACTCTGGAGCGGCTGCGCCCCGAGCCGGCGGACCTGCTCCCCAAGGACAAGGCCGCGAGGATCACCGGGTTCCGGCTGTCGCTGTTCAAGGGCATGGGCAGCGGCCGCGGCAACGCCGAGACCGGCTTCATCCGCAGCGTGGACGATGCCGTGCACCGCTTCTACACGACGGTTGTCGTGCACCTGGACGCCCCTGCGGCGCGCCGCAAACCGTCCGGGGAGAACACGGTGGCGGCAGCTGCGGGGTGACCCCGGTCGACCGGTGACGGACGGGCCGCGGGCGGTGTGCCGACGCCGTCCGCGGTCATGGCACGGTGCCGCAGACGGCTGAACCGCTGCGTGGGGCCCGGTCAGGAGGCCGGGGGTGAGGACGTCGCAGCGACGACGTCGCAGATCGCGTCGACCAGGCGGGGCTGGTAGAGGTAGATGTCGTGGCCGCTGTCGGTGTTCGTGATGTGCTCGCGGGCGCCAAGGGACTCGGCCAGCCGCTGCTGGGAGGCCAGCCAGTCCTCGAAAGTGACCTGCTCGCCCTTCTTGGCCTCGGGGGGCAGGAGGTCGGTGCGCCACGGTTTGTCCGCGGACAGTACGACGGCCGGAACGGCCGGGGCCGGGGCCGGGGCCGCGGCGTTGATCTTGCGGAAGGCGTCGAGGATGTGCACGCCTTCCCTCGACTCCGGTGACGTCTGCGCATTGGACGCGTCCCACTTCTTCACGGCTTCTGCGCCGGCGACCTCGGCCATGCGTTCCGTGACGGCGTCCACCATCACCAGGCCCGCGATGTTCTGCGGGTGCGTGCGGGCGTAGAGGGTGGCGATCAGGCCGCCGTAGGAGTGGGCCACGAGCACGTAGGGGCCTGGCTCGCCGAGGGCGGTGAGCATCGCGCCGAGGTCGTTTACGTCGGCGTCGATGCTGTGGGGCTGTGGCCTGGGGGTGGAGACGTCGGGGCCCTTGACGCGGACGTCGGGGCGGTCGTAGGTGCAGACCCGGGTGAAGCGGGAGACCTGATCGAAGACCGAGTCGCTGCTGCGCTCTACGCCGGTGTTCCGCCACGGCAGGTCGTCGCCGGGTGCGTCGTGTGCGTGGGTCGTCCGGGTCCAGGATCGACATCCAGTCGTCGGCGCCGTTGCCCTTGCCGGCGATGAGGACGACGGTCGGAGAGCCGCTGCGGGCGTTTGTGCCCTTGCAGGCCGCGTAGATCTTGCGTCCGTCGCCGATGTCGACGAGTCCGCTGACCTCCTCGTCGGCGGGGTGCGGTGCTCGTCGGGGCGGCTGGCGTCGGGGCGGGGCCGCTGGTGTCCGCCGCGGCGGTGCCGACTCCAGCGCAGGTCAGGGCACACATCAGCAGGCCCGCGACTGCGGCGCGCGTCCTGCGGCGCGCGTCCTGCGGCGCGCGTGAGAGGGGCACCAGGACATTCAGCCTCCCGTGGCCGGAGGTGCCGAGGGCAGGGCCGGGGCGGCGGGATGTGTTTTCGGCGGGACGTGTTTTTCGGCTTTCATCGTCCCACTGGCGGGTGCCGGGTGCACTTTCGTGGCGCGGTCACTTGGCGTGCCGGGCCGGACAGTCGGCGTCGGCGAGGGTGCCGTGACGGCATGGTGCGAGGTTGCGGCCGGGGTGAGAGGGTGGGGTGGCGGAGCGTTGGGTTGGGGGCGGTGGGTGGCGTGCGTGATCGTGTGTCGTGACCTCCGTCCGGCAGGGGTGTGGGTGGTGGATTCGATGGTGGGAGCGGGCGGGGCGTGGGACGAGTGGGCGGATCGGGTGGCGGTTGTGCGTCGCGGGCTGGCGGAGCACGGGCCGCCCCGGAGTCCCGGTGGCGGTCCGGATTTTGCCGAGGTCACGCTGCCGGGGCGTGATGGTGATCTGGTGCGTGACCTGCTGGTGGAGGAGCGGGTCGGCGCGGTGGTCGAGGTCGGGCTCGCGTATGCGAGTTCGGCGCTGGCGATCGGTGAGGCGCTGCTGCGCTCCGGTTCGCTGGGCCCGCGGCATGTGGTGATCGACCCGTTCCAGTACTCGGCGTACGAGGGTGTCGGGTGGGAGCTGCTGTGCAGTGCCGGTCTGGACGGCGTCGTGGAGCTGGTGACCGAGCCGTCGCAGCGGTTTCTTGCCCGGCTGGCCGGTGCGGGGTTCGTCGCGGACGCGGCGTTCGTCGACGGCAGTCACCTCTTTCACAACGTGTTCGTCGACCTTCATTTCCTGGGCGAGATCGTCCGGCCGGGCGGTGTCGTGGTGCTCGACGATGTCTGGTGGCCGTCGGTCGCTGCCGCTGTGGCATATTTCGAGAGTCATCTGGGGTGGGCCCCGCTGGCGGATGCTCTGGCCGGCGGGACTGCCGATCTGGTCAGTGGGCGGCCTCGGATGGGGGCTTACCGGCTGCCCGATCCGCGGCCGGTGCCGGACTTCAAGGACTTCCGGCCGTTCTGTTGATGCGGGGGCTCGGCAGTCAGTGGGCGGTGGTTCCGGCTTCTCGAGGGCCGGCCGGGGCCGGGGTGTTGCGGCCGGCGCCGCAGGTTCCCAGGCTGCACCATCTGCGGCGGCCGGAGGCATCGAGGAAGAGCCAGCCGCAGTGCGGGCTGGGGCAGGCGCGGACGGTGAGCCGGCGGGGGTCGGCCAGCAGTTCGGCGGCGGCGATGGCCACGGCGTGCAGGGGAAGACGTAGTCCGGACGCTGATGGCGACGGCTGCCAGCGGGCCAGGCCGTCCTCGCCGCGTATGAAGGCGTTCTTCGGACCGTAGTGCGTCTCGAGCGCGTCGACCGCGTCGAGGCGTATGCTCGCTCGGTTCCCTGACTGTGCTTGACGGCGCGCCCGCGTCCGCCGCCGACGAGATCCCACTCGGTCGGGTTCTCGGCGATGAACGGGACCGTGTCCCCGTCGGGCGCGGAGCCGTTCACTCTGTAGACGCCCTTGATGAGCAGCATGGGCATGATGGCACCTCGGCTGTGGGAGAGCTTGATCGGATCCGGGGCCGTGAAAGGTGCGGCAGTACGCCGGAGGCCCCGGCCGCCCCCTCCTCCATGGTGCTCCCGGGCGGGGCTTCCTGCACCTTTGCGCCTCTGCGCGCGGCTGGGAGCGCCGCCTCCCGCTCCCGATTGCCGGGGGCGTGCACGCGGCGCATTCTGGACATGGAGGGCGAGTCCGTCTCCGGTCTCCGTCGTCGAGCGTCCTTCCTCCGCCACACATCTGCCCGGCAACCATCGGTCACGCGCCGGTGAATGGGAGGAGCACGACGATGCCGAATTCCTGGATGCCTCAGGCTGTCAAGACGGATGTCGGGGACCATGCGCCGTGCGACTCCGGGATCCCCGCGAAGGCGATCGCGCACATCACGGCGGACAGGCGCGCCACTGCCGAGGCCCCTCTCGATCTGGTGCCTTTCGCCAACCTCAAGTCCTTCTTCACGGGCGGCGGGATCGGCAGCGCCCCGCACATCCTCTGGGACCCCTTCACGGGGTCGTTCGCCCAGTTCTTCCCGGCGACGTCGCGCAGCAAGGCTCTGGCCGACGCACCGGGTGGTGTGGGGACGAACCGGGCCGGCAAGGTCGTCATCCAGATCGAGGCGCTGTTCTTCCCCCACTGCCGCGTCGACGGCAAGGTGTTCGCTAGGCTTGTGGACACTCCTTGCAAGGGGTGGGGCGAACTCAACGCGTGGGTCAAGTCCTGGGGTGTGCCCGATGTGTGGCCCATGGGCCGCCCGACCGCCCTGTCCCGCGATACGTCTCCGGCCGGCGTGTGGACTTCTCGGGGCGGGTGGTACGCCCACGCCCACGTCCCGGAGAACGATCATGTCGACCCCGGTTCCTGGCCGCAGTTCGCCGCGCCGGGGCCCGACGTGGATCTGCCGGAACCGTCTCCCGGCGAGGGGCGATTCGTTCCCTTCCCCGGCCCTTCCTTCTTCGTGGCCGGCCGCAGGTCACCGGTGATCGCGGCGATGCATCAGCGGCTCGTCGCCGAGGACTGCGACCGTTACACGTCCAGTAGCGGCATCGACGTGTGGGGTCCGGGCGATGTCCGGTCCTACGCGGCCTGGCAGCAGAAGCTGGGGTTCACGGGCAGCGCGGCCGACGGGATGCCCGGCCGGGCCAGCTGGGACCGGCTGCGCGTGCCCGCCTGACCGACCCGGCCACGGGAGAATCGGCGTCAGCCTTTCAGCCAGTCGCCCGGGATCAACTCACGGACGCGATCGAGGTCTTCGGCGGTGCGTCCGTGGGTGGCTCATCTGGAGTCGCTGGGTGTGGCGTTCGAGGTCGGGCGGACGGTGCGGGAGGTGCTGTACGAGGGGGGAAGGGTCACCGGGGTGCGGGTAGCCGACCCGGGCGGGCGGACGCGGACGGTGACCGCCGATCACTATGTGTGCGCGATGCCGGTCGAGCATGCCCGCCGTACGTGGGGGCCGGCCCTGCGGGCGGCCGATCCGCAGCTGGCGCGCTGCGACCGGCTGCAGACGGACTGGATGACCGGCATCCAGTTCTATCTGACGGAGTCGGCTCCGCTGCTGGACGGGCATCTCAACTGCGTGGACTCGCGGTGGGCGCTGACGGCCATTCAGCAGGCCCGGCACTGGGAGCAGCGTGACTTCCCCGCCGACTACGGCGACGGCAGTGTCGTGGACTGTCTCTCGGTCGACATCTCCGAGTGGGACAAGCCCGGGATCCTGTACGGCAGAACGGCGAAGCAGTGCACCCGGGCCGAGGTCGCCAAGGAGGTGTGGGAGCAGCTGAAGGCCGCGCTGAACGACACGGGCAGGACGGTGCTGCGGGACAGTGCGCTGCACTCGTGGTTCCTGGACCCCGGCGTCGACGGCATCGGCACCCCGCATCCGGTGAACGAGGACGAGCTGCTGATCCACCCCGTGGGGACGTTCCACAACCGGCCACATAGTCGCCCGCCAGGAAGAAGTTCGGGATCCTCGTCTTCGCCGTGGGCCGCCGTGGACATCGATCTGGCGACCATGGAGGGTGCCAACGCGTCCGCTCGTGCCGCGGTGAACGCGCTGCTGGACAGGGTGGGTTCGGATGCGCCGCGCTGCACGATCACGCCGCTGTACCGGGCCCCGGAGTTCGAGGTGCTCAAGCGTCACGACCGGACCCGCTGTCGCTCGGGCCTGCCGAACGCCCTGGACCTGGGCTAACGGACGCCGGTGGCCCCTCCACCACCGACATGCGAGCCCGGTGCCCCCGCACTAGCGTGGACAGTGGACAGGTGTGGCAGCCAGCAGTGCACGTGGGGAAGGTGACGCCCACGCCCCATGCTGGACGGCAAGGGGACCGTTCTGACAGCTGCCGACGAGCGGGCCATGGCGGACGAGCTCCGCTCCCGCTTGAGATCGGGTGGGCCCGGTCGGCGTGGGACGCGATCAAGCGGTTCTCCAGCGGGGGTTCGTACGTCAACTTCGCCGGCCTCGGGGAGGACGCCGGCGAGCTGAGGAGCGCCGTGTACGGCTGGCACGAGGAGCGCCTGGAGCGGGTCCGTGCCGCCTACGACCCGGAGGGGCTCTTCGCGCCGGCCGCGCGCCGGCCGTGAGCGTCGGCGGCCGGAGAACGGACGATCACCACAACCGCCCTCGCCGGGCGTCGCCGCCCGACGGGGTGCTGCGCAGGCGGGGGCCCACGGGCAGCATGCGGGTGAGCTGCGGGGACGGTTCCACGCCCAGTTCCTCCTGCAGGAGCTGCCGGAACGCCTCGTAGTGGCGCACCGCTTCGCCGACGTTGCCCTCCGCGAGGTGCGCCGCGATGACGGCCCGGTGCGCGCTCTCGCGCAGGGGCTCGGCGCGGACGCTCGCCCAGGCCGCCTCCATCGCGAGCGCCCGCTTCCCCTCCCGCGTCAGGGCCTCGGCCAGTGCGTCGAGGGCGTGCAGGCGCAGCTGCCGCAGGCGTTCGCGTTCCACCAGGACCCAGTCCTCGTCCCACCCCGGCAGCAGGTCCTCTCCGGTGAGCAGGCCGAGCGGTGGCTCGCCGTGCAGTGGTGGCCCGCTGCTGCTCTCGACCATGCCGAGTGCGGCATGGGTGAGATCGTGGACGTCCAGGTGCAGGGCAGGGGTGATCAGCAGGGTGTCTCCGCGGCTTCCGATCAGGGGCGGTTCCTCGCGTGGCAGCTTCCACAGGGTGGTCCGCAGGCTGCCCCTGGCGTGCTCCTCGGTGACCTCGGGCCACAGCGTGCCGGCGACGACCGTACGGCACACTCGCCGCCGCAGCGCCAGGAAGGCCAGAACCCGCTGGCCGTTGCGGCACAATTCGACGGTGCCGGTTGGGAGTTCGAGCCGGAACTGGCCGAGCAGCCACAACCGGGAATGACCAGACACCACCCTTGATCGCCTCGCTCACCGACATTCGCGCGAGCGCGCGCTGAAGGCTGCCGGCCTCACCGACGGCGCGTCACTGCTCGTGCTGTTCCTCGACTCCGCAGGCGTGCCGCGTTCTCCGAGTCCGAGGAGGCTGTTGTCATCAGTTTCAGCCCCCCGTGCGGGCTGTGCAACTCCTCCGGGCGCAGGTCGGGGGCGTACCTCGGCGGGGCGGCGGGAGGGCCGGTGACGAGAGAGTGACGCCGCGCTGACGGCCGGTTTGTAGGTTCGGGACGTGGCGGAGACAGGGGGGCGCCATCACGGCCACGGAGACGGCCGTGGCGGTCGCCCCCCACCCGCACTTCCGTCCCGAACTCCTGGGAGGCCTCCATGTCCTGGCGAGTCGCCAACAGCCTGGAGACGCTGCGGCGTCAGCTCGACACGCGCTTCCCGGGCCGCAGCATCGCCGCCGACGGAAGCATCGGTGACAAGGATCATGAGCGGCGCGGGCGCGCCAGCGACCACAATCCCTGGTTCGGGCCCGGCATCGTCACCGCCCGCGACTTCACCCATGATCCGGCGCACGGTCTCGACATCGGGCTGGTGGCCGGGCAGCTCCTCGACAGCCGCGATCCGCGGATCAAGTACGTCATCGCCAACCGCCGTATCGGCACCAACCGCAGCTGGCGGTGGGAGCCGTACGACGGCGCGAACCCGCACGAGGCGCATTTCCATCTGTCGGTGGTGGCGGATGCGCGCTGCGACGAGGCGCAGGACTGGGTGCTGCCCGTTCTGGGTGAGGCGCCGGACGGGGGTGGCGGCACTACCGGGGAGGGCACGTTCGTCACCTGGGGCACCCGGGTCAATGTGCGGGCGGAGCCCCGTCTTGACGCCGCGGTCGTGGCGGTGCTGGCCGGGCCGACGCGGGTGACGGTGCAGTGCCAGACGCGGGGCGACACGGTCAGCACGGCGGACCACGTCAACGACGCCTGGAGCTTCGTGCCCGAGCTGGGCGGATACGTCTCCAACATCTTCATCGATCACCCGGCGGCCTGGCTTCCGGGCGTCGGTGAGTGCTGACGCGGGCGGGCGGCGCAGGTCCGTGTGCCCGCGGCCGCCGGTGATCTGGTCGTCCCGGAGGCACGGGGGCGTTCCGGCGGTGAGGAAGCGAGGTCGTCATGGTGGCTTTGTCCAACGTCCGGTTCGGGGTGAGGAACGAGGACGTCCGCACCGTGCAGAAGGCGCTGATCGCGCGGGGGCGGAGCATTCCCGACGGGGCCACCGGATACTTCGGTGAGCAGACCAGGGCGGCCTACCGGGCCGAGCAACTCGCCCAGGGCTTCGAGGGCAAGGACGCCGACGGCATCCCCGGCTGCGTCTCGCTGACCACCCTCGGCCGCCACGCCGGTTTCCCGGTGGACTGCCGGGGCGCTGCCGCGCGCAACGGCGGGCGGCTCGATCTGAGCGAGGTCACGTATGCCGACCCCGACGACGACGCCGGTGAGGCCGCGATGCGGCGTTACGCCTCCACGGCCTGTGAGCTGACCGGCATGGACCCGGAGTTCGGTGTTCCGGCGCTGGTCACCATCACCCGGCGGGAGTCCGCGTACAACCACCCGAGGTTCCGCGTCAATCGCACGGACTCCAACGCCCGCGGCCCGAGGGCGCCCGACGGCCACGCCTTGAACTGTTCGCGTGGGGCGACGCAGTGCATTCCCCACACGTTCGCCACCTATCACCAGGCCGGTACCGCCACCACGCCCTACGACGTGGTCGCGGACATGTGCGCAACGATCAACTTCGTGCGCGACCGCTATCAGGTCAACCGGTCCGGTTCGAACTTCGCCGCACGAGTGCAGCAGGCGGATCCCCACCGTCCTGCGCGCGGATATTAGGAGCTGATCATGGTCGCTTTGTCCAACGTCCGGTTCGGAGCGAAGAACGAGGACGTCCGCACCGTACAGAAGGCGCTGATCGCACGGAGCCGGAAGATCCCCGACGGGGCCACCGGATTCTTCGGCGAGCAGACCAAGGCCGCCTACAAGGCCGAGCAACTCGCCCAGGGGTTCAAGGGCAAGGACGCCGACGGCATCCCCGGCTGCGCCTCGCTGACCACCCTCGGCCGCCACGCCGGCTTCAGCGTGAACTGCAAGGGCGCCGCGGCGTCCGGCGCCGGCGGAGGCGGCACCGGCAGCAAGGGACATGTGGCGACCCCCGTGCCCGGGAGCAGGATCACCCGCCAGTTCTACGCCCTCGGTCCGTATGCGTGGAAGCCGGACGGGAGGGGCCGGCACACCGGGGTGGACTTCGGCGCTGCCAGCGGCGCCCCGGTCCTCGCCGTGCGCAGCGGATCGATCGCCTGGTCCAACGGCAAGGGCGGGGCGTACGGCCAGTGGATCGGGCTGCGCGCCGACAACGGCCACATCTACACCTACTGCCACCTGTCCCAGCGTGAGGTGAGGACAGGTCAGAAGGTCAAGGCCGGCCAGCGCCTCGGCAAGGTCGGCAGCACGGGCAACTCCACCGGACCGCATCTGCACTTCGAGATGTCGAAGGGCTCCTCGTGGTCCTACGGCAACGTGGCGAAGCCGACCTGGTGAGTGCGCCATGAGTGCCATCCCCGGACTGGACCTGGAGCGTTTCGCCGCCGGTCAGATCCCCGAGACGGTGGACATCGACGCGCCGCTGCCGCCGGTGCGGCTGCGCGGGCGGCTCGAGCGGAGCGGCGACTTCAGCCGGCTGTCCGGCGTACTGAGCGCCTCGCTGCCCGTGGCCACGGCCACGGCGTTCGGGGAGGCGCGGCTCAAGGGGCAGGACAGTCCTTCCTTCCTGGTGCTGCTCGGTGCGACCTTCCCGGAGCCGGGCCTGCAGATCGGTTTCGGGTTCGCGCTGAGCGGCGTCGGCGGGGTCGTCGGCGTCAACCGGCGGGTCGACCGGGAGGCGCTGATCGCCGCCATCGCGGACGGCACCGCGGGCGAGCTGCTGTTCCCGCCGGACGCGGCCAGGGCGGCGCAGCGGGTGCTGCCCCGGCTGCCGGCGCTGTTCCCGGTCGCCCGGGGACGGCTCGTGGTCGGGCCGATGTTCAAGCTGTCCTGGGGCGGGCGCATGGTGTCGCTGTCGGCGGCCGTGGTCGCCGAACTGCCCGACCCGGTACGGCTGTCGGTGCTCGGGGTGCTGAGGGTGGCCGTACCGGACCCGGCGGTGCCGCTGATCGAGCTCAATGCCACGTTCGCCGGTCAGTACGACAGTGCCGAGCCGAGCGCGTTCCTGATGGCGAGCCTGAACGGGTCGCACATGGCGGGAATCCCGCTGAACGGTGACGTGCTGGTGCTGAGCCGGGGCGGCCGGGACGCGACGTTCGTGCTGAGCGCGGGCGGTTTCCATCCCGCGTTCGCCGTCCCGCGGGGTGTGCCGCGGCTGCGCCGGCTGAGCATGAACCTCTCGCCGGTGCCGTGGATCCAGATGCGCTGCGAGGCCTACTTCGCGATCACCAGCAACACCGTGCAGTTCGGTGCGCAGCTGTTCCTGGTCGCGGAGATCGCGGGGTGCGGGCTGCGCGGTCAGTTCGGCCTGGACGTCCTGGTGTACTTCGAGCCGGAGCTGAGGTTCACGGCCGCGTTGCGGGGCTCGCTCGCGGTGCGGGTGTTCGGCACGACCCTGATGGGCATCGGGTTCTCGCTGACGCTGGAGGGTCCCGCGCCCTGGCACGCGGTGGGCCGCGGCAGCATCGACCTGTTCCTGTTCGAGGCGTCGTTCGACTTCGAGGAGACGTGGGGCAGCCGTCCGCCGCCGCTGCCGGCCGTGCCCGCCGACCTGGAGGGGGAGCTGCGCAAGGCGTTCCGGCAGCAGAGTGCCTGGACGGTGCTGCCGCCGGGTGAGACGCGCTCCCCGGTCCGGCTGTCACCGGCCGCGAACCGGCTGCTGGCGTCCGGTGGCCGTGTCCACCCCCACGGCCGGCTGGTGGCCCGGCAGAAGGTGCTGCCGTTCGGTGTGGACGTGCAGCGGTTCGGACGGACCCCGGTCGAGCCGGCCCAGCGCTGGGACATCGCCGTCGCCCAGCTCGGGGAGGACGCGGCGAAGGGCGGCAACACCGTCGACTCGTTCGCTCCCGGCCTGTTCCGCTCGCTGAGCGAGGAGGAGCAGCTCAGCAGCCCGGCGTTCGAGGACTTCCGCTCGGGCGTGCGGTTCGTCACCGACACCGGGGCGCCCGACGACGGCATGTTCGTCACCGCGACGCTCGCCTGGGAGACCCGGGTGGTCGAGGAGGGGCGCCTGAAGGTGCTGCGGCGGGCGGCCCGGCTGCTGGAGCTGATCGACGTCGAGCTGGTCGCGATGGCGCCGTCCGTGCGCAGCCGGCAGTGGTGGGAGCCGCCGCAGCAGCCGATGAAGGTCACCGAGCGGCCGCATCTGGCGATCATGTCGACCTGGTCGATGACCCCGGTCCCGCCCGAGGAGGCGGGTCTCGCCCCGGTGGGCGAGGCGGCCGGAGCGCCGGTGGACGCCGAGCTGCGGCTGCAGATGGGCTCCCGCAGGGGCCTGAGGGCCGTGGAGAGCTGGGAGGTGCAGGGCTGATGGCGCAGGAGCTGCAGTTCGCCCCGTACATGCAGAGTTCGATCGGTGCGGCGGTCGCCTCCACCGCTCCCCATCTGCTGCCCACCCTCAGCCCGCGTCTGGTCCTCTCCGGTCCGGGGGGCCGGCAGGTGCCGATGGATCCGCCCGAGACCGGGCTGCAGATGCTGGGGCCGGAGGGCGTCATCGGTATCGATCCTCGGCACATCCTGCGCATGGAACCGGCGCCCGGCAGCACCGACACGGAGCCGAACTACCTCGCCTGCATCGAGTTCGACGCGCCGGAGCTGCCGTGGCTGTTCACGCCCGCCCGCGCCGATCGTGGCCGGCTGCGCCCCTGGCTCGCCCTCGTCGTCCTCGAGCGGGCGGAGCACCAGGTGCAGCCGGGCCGGCCGCTGCCGTTCGTCGACGTGGACCCGGTCCGGCTGCCGGACCCGGCCTCGTCCTGGGCCTGGGCCCATGTGCAGCGGCCGGCGGGGCGCACCGGCCCGCTGATCTCCCGCCTGCTGTGCCCGAGAAGGCTGGCGGCCGGCACCCCGTACGTCGCGTGTCTGGTGCCGGCCTTCGAGGGCGGGCGAGTGGCCGGCCTGACCGACGGCGGGCAGATCGTGGACGCGCGCGGCGACGCCTGGGCGATGGGCGGCGGCGTGGTACGGCTGCCGGTGTACCACCACTGGGAGTTCACGACGGGTACGGCGGGCGATTTCGAGCAGCTCGCCAGTGCGGTCGTCCCGCTGAAGGCGGAGGAGGTCGCGGCGCTGGGCGGCGTCACCGTCGACGTCACCGAGCCGTGGCGCCACGGCGAACCGCTGCGCACGTCCGACGGCTCGTCCGGGCGGCAGACGATCGTCGTCCAGGGTGTGCTGTCGCTGCACACGCCGCCCGAGGACACCGTGGACCCTGCGGCCGTGCAGGACTTCATGAGCCGGGTCGCCGCGCAGATCGACCGCGGCGCCGAGGACGACGTGACCCTGCCCCTGTACGGCGGGCACCACCTGGTGAAGCGGACCATCGACCCGTCCGAGTCCGGCTGGCCCGCCGACCTCAATCTGTGGCCGGAGCGGCGGATCCCGGCCGCGCTGGGAGCCGAGTGGGTGCGTGAGAACCAGGAATTCCTGATGGCCCGCGCCTGGGAGCAGGTGGGGTCGGTGCGGGAGGCCAACCGTCTGCGGGCACGGGCGGCCTTCTGCAGCGAGGTGGCCTCCTCGGTGCACCGCCGCGATGTCGGCACGCTGTCGCCGTCCGAGCTGGTGAGGCTCGCCGCCAGTGCCGACGACCGGATCAGGACGAGCAGCGGTCTGCCGCTGCGGACCGAGATCGCGGTGAGCCCGGCCCCGACGGCACTCGCCGAACCGGCCCTGCACCGGCAGGTGCTGCGCTCCCGGGGTCCGGTCGCCCGGCGGACGGGGGCGCGGCCCGGCACCTATGTGGCGCGGTCGCTGGGTGGTGAGCTGGTTCCGCCCGTGCCCACGCCGCTGCTCACCGCACCCGAGACGACCGAGCCGCTGGCCGGTGAGGACAGCGACGACCTGGCCGCCCGGGTGGGGTCCGCGCTGCGCGGCGACGACGCCCGGAGGGCGGGACGGCTGCTGCGCGTCCTGTCGGCGGTGGCGGTGTCCGCGGAGGCGAACGGCTTCGCGGACCAGGCGCGGACGCTGACCTCGGTGGTGGCCGGCCCGGTGCTGCGGATGGTGGCCGGGCAGGGCGAGGAGACGGCGGACGGCACCGCGGCCGAAGCGATGCCGACGGCCCGTCTGCTCACCCTGGAGCGGGCCTTCACCCCGGACAATGTCGCGCCGCTGACCGGGGAACTCGCCCAGCGGTTCGGGGAGATGATGCAGGGCGGCACGCTCACCATGCCGGCGCTGCACCAGGTGCTGCCCCAGGACTCGGTGGCGGACGATCCCGGCAGCCGGCTTCTGGAACTGGGGGTGCCCGTCGACCAGGCGGCGCTGGGCGAACGGCTGGCGGCCGCGCTCGAACCGGGCCCGCTGCTCGCGGCACGGCTGAGGCACCTGGCGGAACCGGCGCCCGGCTTCCTGGCCGCCGAGACCACGGCACCGACCGACCCGGTGATGGCGGGCCCCGCGTTCCCCGCGCCGCTCGCCCTCGCCCTCAAGGAGCTCTGGCCCGACTGGTTCCTGCCCGGCTCGGCCACCATCCCGGACAACCGTGCCGTGCTGCTCAAGGCCAACCCGGAGTTCATCGCCGCCTTCATGGTGGGCGTCAACGACGAGTTCAACCGGGAGATGCGCTGGCGGGAGTACCCCACCGACCTCAGGGGGACGTCGTTCACGCAGTTCTGGCCGCGCACCGACGGTGTGGCCGACACTCCCCCCATTCACACCTGGGCGCCGGACGGCGCGCTCGGCTCCCACCTGGCGGCCGGGGCGGGCGGCCTGGACGTGCTGCTGATCCGGGGGCCGCTGGTACGGCGCTACCCCGACATGACCGTGGCCGCGCTGCCGCCCGAGGCCCGGCACCAGCCGGATCTCGCCGAGAGCACGTGGAAGCGGCCCGTGATGGTGCTCGGTCTCGACGAGCAGACCGCCGCGTACGCCTTCGAGCTGCCCGAGAGCGACGTGCACGACTGGTGGTTCGTCCTCGCCGAGAACGCCCAGCGGGTGCGGTTCGGCTTCGACACCCCCGAGACCCAGGCGGCGCAGGCCGAGGAGGGAACCTTCGTGGAGCAGCCGGCGCCGCCGTGGAGCGACCTGAACTGGAGCGTCGTGGACGCGGGCCGCGGCTTCGCCGAGATCGACGGGCGTGTCCTTCCCGCGGCCGGCACACCCGCACCGGTGATCGCCGGGCAGTGGAACGCGGCCGAGGTGGCCAACATGGCCCTGCAACGGCCGTTCCGCGTCGTCCGTTCCGCCCGCAGTCTGATCGGAGACCCCTGACGTGGACACCCGTATCGCGAAGGCACACCGGGACGTCGCCGACGCCCGGATCGCACTGAACTGGTCCAAGGCCAATCTCGCCGGGCTGGAGAAGCGCGTCCTGGCCGAGCCGCCCGACCCGAACGTGCAGCAGGAGATGCTCGACCAGCGTCAGGAGGCCGAGGCGGCCGAGACCCGGCTGCAGCAGGCCAGGGAGGTCTACCGCGAGGTCGCGGGCGAGGCTCCCCCGCTGTGGCCGGACGGCCCGAAGGACCCGGTGCTGCTGCTGCCGCTCCGCCTGGAGACCGTGTTCCGGACCGCCGAGCGGCCGGAGCTGTGGATCCGCGCCTACCCGGACGAGATCCATGTCGACTCCCACGAGAGGGGCCTCACCCCCGCCGAACGCGCCGCCACCGAGGCCTACTGGAAGGCCGTCTGGGCCGCAGGCGCCGACCAGGACCGCCTGACCGCCGCGTGGAACGGGCTGGTGACGCTGATCGGCCCGGGGCGGGCCACCTGGGCGACGAAGGTGTACCACCCGCAGGGCGAGCCGCCGCAGGCCGCGGCACCCGACGGCGCCGCACCGCCCGACCCGGGGCCGTTCACCGCCGAGCCGGAGGCACGCGAGAGCGCCTGGACCCGCGCGGCCCACACCTACGTCCTCCCCGACCGGCTGGTGTTCTCCGGCTATCAGGTCACCGGCGACGGGCAGATCGGGCTCGTGTGGCGGCAGGAGGGCGAGCCCGTCCCCGCCACGCTGGACGTCGGTCTGGCGCCCTCCGCCACCGAACCGCCGCTGTGGCTCACCGATTTCGACGAGGCCGTCAAGGTGGGCATGGGCGTGCGGGTGCCCCTGACCGAGGACCTTCCGCAGCGGTTCGACCTGATCACGGTCGCCGGCGTCCGGGGAGGCCCGGCGCAGGACACGGCGAACCTGGTGGGCACCTTGCTGGAGGCCCATCGCTGCACCGACGGGCTGAACGTGCTGCCGGCCGGCACCGCCACCAACAACACCGCGCAGAAGAGGTCCGCCTGGCACTCCCGGAGCCCCCAGGCGGCCCCGGAAACACTCGCCACACAGCGGGCCGCGTTCCAGGCGGGCAGCCCTCAGGCGGCGGCACGCATCTCCCATGCGCTCGGCCCGGCCGCCGGGGAGGTGCTCAAGGACGTCCCCGACGGCCTGAACGAGAACGATCACGAGCTGCTGCTGCATCTGCGGGCCGCCCTCGGCGCCCTGGCCGCCGCCTCCTCCAACTGGCGGCCCGTCGACCCCGAGGGCGAGCGGACACCCCTGCCGGATCTGCTGTTCCTGGTCTCCCACTACGTCGACCATGTGAACGGACGCGGCCCGCTGCCCAGCCTGCGCGTGGGCCGGCAGCCCTACGGCGTCCTGCCCGTGACCTCGCTGGACCTGTGGCACGGCACCGAGGTCGATCTGCGGATCCTGAACCACATCTCGGGCTTCCGCACCTTCGTCGAGTCCCAGGGCTGGCGCGCCCCGAGCGTCGCCGCGGGCGGCGATCCCGACGCCGTGATCAACGATCTGCTGCACCGGCTGCCCGCCTCCCGCCGTCTTAGGTATCTCCTCCAGACGCCCAAGACCCCGCCCTTCGCCCCGCCTCCCGACACCCCGACCGGCTCGATCCCGCACCGCAGCGGCTTCGCCTGGGCCGAGCCGCCCGGTCTGGAGGAGGTGCCGCCGGCCGCGCCCGCGGAGTTCTTCGTCGCGCAGGAGACGAGCCCGGAGCTGCGCGAACTGGTGGACCAGGTCCCCCTGCGCGGGATGTGGGACTGGTGGCAGGAGACCGCCCCGCTGATGGCCGACCAGCACGAGATGACACCGGAACGCGCGGAACGCCTGCGCGCCTTCGAGGTGATGATCAACGGAGCGGCCGGCGGCAAGCTCGGGCTCTTCTACCACGTCGCCATGACGGTGCTGCGGATGCACCGGGAGGCGCTGCGGCTGCAGCTGGAGGGCGAGAGCAGGCGGGTGGAGCCCGGGGTGCGCCTGGTCGACGGCCGGCTCGCGGCCGAGGCCGGCTTCGCCCCGGACGCCTACGACTGGATCTGCCTGGCCCTCGGCCAGCTGGCCGAGGTGGAGGACCGGGCGGGCGGAGACCTCGCCCATGTGGAGCGGCTGCTGTGCGAGGTGCTCGACACGCAGACGCACCGGCTCGACGCGTGGATGACCTCGGTGGCCTCGGCGAGGCTGGACCGGCTGCGCACCGACAGCCCGGCGGGCACGCACATCGGGGCGTACGGGTGGGTCACCGGTGTCGCGCCGCGGGAAGCGGCGATGGCCGACGGGGCGGATGCGGGCGGCACGGAGGAGGTGGACGCGGCAGGCGGGTCCGGCGATGCCACGGACGTGGGCGCGACCGACGGGGCGAGCGAGACCGCAGACGCGGCCCCAACC
>NZ_BAAAGU010000032.1:34248-82968 GCF_039524635.1 Streptomyces thermocarboxydovorans
CCGACGGAACGAACGCCACCGCAGACGCGACCCCAACCGACGGAACGAACGCCACCGCAGACGCGACCCCAACCGACGGAACGAACGCCACCGCAGACGCGACCCCAACCGACGAGACGAACACGACCGCAGACGCGACCCCAACCGACGAGACGAACACGACCGCAGACACGGCCCCAACCGACGAGACGAACACGACCGCAGACACGGCCCCAACCGACGGAACGAACGCCACCGCAGACGCGGCCGCGGCCGGCGAGGTCACGGACGTAGGCGCAGCAGACGAGGCGGCCGGGGCCGCGGAGGAGGACGCCGCCGGGGAGGACGGCGGAACGGGCGCCGAAGGCGACTCGGAGACACCTGAGATCCATGACGGCTACCTCGTCGCCCCCTCCATGCACCACGCCACCACGCTGGCCGTGCTGCGCTCGGGCTGGCTCAGCCACTCCGACCGTCAGGCCTTCGGCATCAACCTCTCCTCCGGCCGGGTGCGCCGTGCCCTGGCCACCATCGACGGCGTCCGCTCGGGCCAGACCCTGCGCGCCCTCCTTGGCTATCGTCTCGAACGCGCCCTGCACGACGCCCAGTTGGACACGCTGATCCGCCCCCTGCGGCTCGCTTTTCCGATGCCGGACCTGGTCGACAAGGCCACGGAGGGCAGCGAGGCGGCCCGCACGGCGATGGCCGAACGGTCCGTGGTGGACGGTCAGGCCCTGCTCGACGACTGGCTCGTGCACGGCCGGACGCTGGCCGACCTGGGCCTGGACGTCACGGAGGCCGAGCTGCCGCTGCTCGCCCAGGCCGATGTGCTCATGACGGACCTGGAGACGACGGTCGACGCGGTCGGCGACCTGCTGCTCGCGGAGAGCGTCCATCAGCTCGTCGGGGGCAATCCGGTCCGGGCGGGAGCGGCCGCGGACGGCATCGCCCGGGGCGACAGCCTGCCCCAGGACTTCGATGTGATCCGCACTCCCCGGGCCGCGGTGGCGGTCACGCACCGGCTCGGTGTCGTCGCCCCGGCGGGCGGCACGGCCGGCTGGGCCGCCGGGCGTCCGCTCGCCGCCCTCGAACCCGGGCTGGAACGCTGGTGCCAGGCCCGCCTGGGCGACGCCTCGGCCTGGCGCTTCGACTTCGGCGATCCCGCGGCACCCGTCACGGTCGGCCTGTCCGACCTCGGGATCTGCGCCCTCGACGCCGTACTCGGCTCCAACCTCACCGATGACCGGACCGACGACGCCCCGGCCCGGGACAATCCGCTGGCCCGGCGGCTGCTGCGGCACACGGCGGCGCTCTCGGCCGGTGGCGGGTCGGCCCCGCCCCAGGTCACGCCGGCCTCGGCGGCCCGTTTCGCCGAACTCCAGCAGCTGTGCCGGTCGTTGGGTGCGGTGCTCCGCGACGCCCGCCCGCTGCTCGGCTCGGACCTGGACGACACCGTGGCGGACGGCTGGGCCGGCGCCGATCTGCGGGAGCTGTGGACGCGGGTGACGACCTGGCTGAACGGCGTCACCTCCAACCTGGCCCGGCTGCGGGAGCAGGTGAAGCTGCTCCCCGACGGCGCGGATGCGCTCGCCCAGCATCTCGACGCGCTCGCCGACCACGGTGTGCACGCCGCGTACACCCTGGGGGCGCCGGGCGACGAGGCGGGGCTGGAGGCCCTGCGGGATCAGGCCTGTTTCGTCCTCGACCACTTCGACGCCTCCCCCGTCGCCGCCCTGCCCGAACCACCGCAGGACCCGGCGGCCGTGCTCGAATGGGCGACCGCGGTCCGCACGGCCGTGGCGGGCGTGCTCGGTGAGTCGCTCCCGGTGCTGCCGGTGCTGAACCTGACCGGGACCCCGGCGGGCGAAGCCCTGACCGCCGCACGCCCCGAGGGCGCGGACGACGACGCGGTCGCCGACTGGCTGACGGAGATGGAGCGGATCAGGCCCCGGGTCCGCGCCCTCGGTGACGCGCTGGCCGCGTCCGAGGTCCTCGCGTCGGCCGCGCCCAGCGGCGTCCACGTCGCCCAAGTGCCCGCCGGGCGGCGGTGGATCGCCCGCGGACCGGTGCCCGTGCCCTCCCGCAGCGAGCCCGCGCCGCTGCACTGCGCGGTGCTCAGGACGGACGGCACTCCCCCGGACGCCGCACGAGTCGCGGGCATGGTGGTGGACGCGTGGAGCGAGACGGCGCCCGAACCGGTGGACGAGGAGATGGGAGCGCTGGCCTTCCACTACAACCAGCCGGACGCGCGCGCCCCGCAGGCGTGGCTGCTCGCCGTGCCGCCCGATCCGTCGCGCGGCTGGTGCATGGAGGACGTGCACGCCGTGGTGGAGGAGGCGTTCGCCCTGGCCCGGGTCCGCGGGATGGACCTCAACGACCTCACCGAGCTGCGCGGAGTGCTGCCCGTGCAATGCGCCGAACCCCCCACCGGGGGCATTCACTAGACCCGTGGAGTAGTCATGGCGATGTTCCGCTACGAGCCGGTGCCGCGCGACACCGGCATCGAGGAGGCGCTGGCCGCGGTGGTGCACGACGCGGCGTGGTTCCTCGCCCGGCAGTACGCCTTCGGCGAGTTCACGGGGGACGACGCGGCCTCGCCCGTGCATGTGTCGGTCGCCCAGGAGCGGCATCTGCTGGACGGCTGGCGCGCCGGGCAGGACGACCCGGAGGCCTGGCAGCCGTACGACCCTTCGGCCATGGTGCTGGAGGAGCTGGTCGAGGAGGAGGCGAGCGACGGTCCCGATCCCCGGCTGGTGCTGGCCGGCGGTCTGCGGTGGCGGCGCGCGCTGGCGGCGGCCGGTCTGCTCCCGCTGCTGCCCGCCTTCGCCCGGACGTGTGCCTTCGGCCCGTCCGGCGCCCTGGCACCGGACGCCTCCGCCGCGACCGTACGGGAGCGGCTGCCCGACCCGGTCGCCCTGGTGCCCTGGCTGGAGCGGCTGGCCGCACGGGATGCGGAGGCCGCCGCGCAGTTCGGGGCGGCGGAGGAGAGCCGTGAGGCCCTCGCGACGGCCGCCGCGCAGTGGCTGGCCTGGTGGACCGCCCGCGCACCGGCGCAGCCCCGGGGGCCGGCGCGCACCTGGGACCCGCACCGCATGGAGTACTCCTTCGCGGTGCGCGCCTCCAGCGTGCCGGACGTGCCGTTGCAGGCGGCCGAGTATCACGGAGGGCATCTCGACTGGTGGGCCTTCGACGCGGCCCCCGCCCGGGCACCGGTGGCCGAGGCCGCCGTCGTCCGCGACGCGCGCACGACCGTCCCCACCCCCGCCCGTTACGGCGGCATGCCCGTCTCCCGCTTCTGGGAGCTGGAGGACGCGCGTGTCGACCTCGGCTCGGTCGACGCCTCCCCCGCCGATCTGGGGCGGCTGCTGCTCGTCGCGTTCGCCACCGTCTACGAGAACGACTGGTTCTGCGCCCCCTTGCCGGCCTTGCCCGGCTCGCTGTCCCGGGTCGTCGAGTGCACCGTCACCGATGTGTTCGGCGGGGTGACCACGCTGGCGCCCGCGGCGGCCGAGGACCCCGAGTGGAACGTCTACACCCTGAGCGAGCCGCAGGGCGCGGCCGCCGGGGACACCGAGGGCGCCGGGACGTCGCCGCCGCCCTCGCCGTGGTTCTGCCGGCCCGCCTCGCTGCCCGAGGGCCTGGAGAGCCCGCCGGTGGAGTCCGTGCTGTTCCTGCGGGACGAAGGGGTCAATCTGGCCTGGGCCGTCGAGGAGCAGGTCGCCGACCGGGCCGGCGAGCCCATCGACCGCTACGCCCGCTGGATCGCGGCGGCCCGTCCGGCGGCGACGGAGGCGGGGCCCGACGGCGCCGCGTCCGGCAGTCCGCCGCGCTACCGGGTGGCCACGACCGTTCCCGCGCACTGGTACCCGCTGGTGCCGCAGCTGCTCGACGGGCAGCCCGATCAGGATCAGTACCGGCTCCGGCTGGTCCGGCTGGTCAGGGACGCGTCCGAGCCGCCGAGTCCCCTCGGCCGGCTGCTCAACGAGACCGACTGGCTGCACGAGGAGGAGGTGCCGCGCTCCGGCGTCCGTGTCGAACGCAGCCGCCAGTACAGCCGCTGGCGCGACGGCAGTGCCCACGCCTGGGCCACCCGCCGCAAGCGCAGCGGGACCGGCAGCGGCTCGAGCGGACTGCGATTCGACGTTCTCGAGACGAGCTAGGAGGCATCTCATGCCCCAGCACAATCCATATGCGGTTCCGGACGAGCCCGGGCGCTTCGTGCCCGTCGAGGTCAGGGGCTGGCAGGACGGCTACGACGCCGGCATCAGCTCCCCGCCCCGCGTTCCCCCGACGCCGAGTAGGCGGGACCCCGGTTACATGGACGGCTGGACCAGGGGCGCGCAGGCGGGCAACGCCGACGGGCGGGCCGAGGGCTGGCGGTGGGCCTACTTCGACGGCGCCGCCCGGCCCGACCCCGGCGACGCGGGCGGGCGTTACGAACACCGGGACGGCGGCGAGCAGGCCGCCGGGTCCGGCGAGGCCTTCACCCAGGGCTGGCCGGGTGTCGGTGAGCGGCCGCTGCTGGTGATGCTGGCGGCGTTCGCACCCGGAGAGCACGGCGGGGAGGGTCTCACCGGCAGGGTGCTCGCCCGGGCGTGCGCGGACAAGGGCGTCACCCAGCTGTATCTGCCGGTGAGCCTGCAGCCCTCCCGGGCCCCGGACGAGGGGACCGGCGATCCCCTCACGAGGGCGGGCTACTGGCACGGCGCGGTCCACGAGTCCCTGGACGAGGCGGCGCCGGAGGCGATCGACCACGTGCTCGTGCGCGTCGTCCGCTTCGCGGCGCTCGTGCGGTACCGGCCCACGGCCGAGCACAACCTCTTCGACCTGCTGCCGGTGCACGACATGATGCCGCCCGACCGCCTGCCCTGACCCGGGGGCGTCAGCGGCGCCTGCGCCTCAGCCCCTCGGCCAGGAGGGAGAGGCCGATGCCCAGGATCCACACGTCCTTGGCAAGGGGAATGCCCTGCTCCGTGGGGAGCACGCTGCCTTCCTGCCGCATGCCGGGAGTCCGCAGGTAGAGCCCCAGCGTGCCGGCGGAGAACGCGGTCACGGCCGTGCCCGCGGCCGCGGCGGGGACGACCGGCAGCAGCAGGGCGGCGGCGATGGCGGCCTCTCCCGCGGAGAGCAGCCGTACGAACCGCTGGGCGTCCAGCTTGTTGAGGAACGGGTAGGTGCCGGCGGCGAACTGGTGAAGTTGCTCGGCCGTGGCGTCGTCCGCGCCGCGTTTGGACAGTCCGGAGTTCAGGAAGAATGCGCCGACCGTGAGTCTGAGCGGGAGCTGCCGTGCTGCGGAGCGCCATCCTCGTCGAACTGCCATGCCAGGTCTCCTTACGCCGTTCACCCCCGTCCTCCAGGCTGACACCGGCTGGGCACATGTCAAACGGAGGCGATCGGACGGTCGCGGGAGCCGGCGGGAGCTTCTCGCGTGGCGGGACCGCCCGGGGGTCCCGGACCGCCGGAGGCGGGAGCTCCGCGGTACACGATGATCACTGCCACCAGACCGAGGGCCAGGCCGGCGGCGGTCTGCGGGCCGAGCGGCTCGGCGAACATCAGGGCTCCCCAGACCGCCGTGACCGGCGCCATGAGGAACATCAGCGTGTTGACCTTGGTGACTCCTGAGCGCTTCAGGATGAGCCAGTACAGCCCGTATCCGCCGAAGGTCGGCAGGACGACGAGCCAGGTGATCGCGGTCCAGAACGCCGGCTGGGCGGGCGGCACCGCCGCGCCGGCGGTCACCGCGAGTGCGGAGAAGACCGCCGCGCTCGTCACGCAGTGGACGGTCATCGAGACGACGGGGTCGGCCGGCGTACGGGAGCGGCCCTCGAAGAAGGTGGCCGCCACCAGCGAGAGCATGCCGAGGAAGGGGACGAGGTAGGCCCACGAGGGTGCTCCGGTGCCGGCCGTGGCGTCGGCCAGGGTGACCACGAGGGCGCCGCTCACGCCCAGCCAGAGTCCGAGCCACTGCCTGGCTGAGACGTACTGGCGCAGCAGCGGTCCGGCGAGGGCGCCGGCGACCAGGGGCTGGACGCCGTCGATCAGCGCCGTGGTGCCGCTGGAGACTCCAAGCTGGATCGCGTAGTAGACGGTGAGCAGGTAGCCGCTCTGCGAGAGGAGGCCGATCACGGCCTGCCGGGCCGCGTCCCGGGCCGTGAGGCCTCGCCAGGCCGGCCGGCGGGCGGCGGTGAAGGCGATCAGGACGACGGCGAGCGGCAGGAACCGCCACATCAGGATCGTGAGCGCGTCAGCGCTGCCCGCGCCGAGCTTGGCCCCGATGAATCCCGAGCTCCAGCAGAGCACGAACGCGATCGAGAGCAGGATGTTCATGCCGCACCGCCCAGTAAACAGATCGGTCTACCTCACCTACTATACAGATCGGTATACTCTGGAGCCATGGAGACTGCTGAGGCGAGGACGCCGCGGAGGATCACGATGACCCCTGCCGCACGGCGCGCGCTCGACGCCGCGGGGCGGCTGTTCTACGAGCGCGGCATCCATGCGGTCGGCGTGGACCTGATCGCCGCCGAGGCGGGGGTCACGAAGAAGACCCTCTACGACCGGTTCGGCTCCAAGGAGCAGATCGTCGTGGAGTACCTCGCCGACCGCGATCAGCGCTGGCGCGCGTTCCTCGCGGAGCGCCTGGAGGCCGCGGCGCCGACGCCGGAGGCCCGGATCCTGGCCGTGTTCGACGCCTCGGAGGCCTGGAGCGCGGAGAACAGCCCCAAGGGGTGCAGCATGGTCAACGCGCACGCCGAGATCAGCGATCCGGCCCACCCGGCGTACCCGGTCATCACCGGGCAGAAGCGGTGGATGCTCGACCTGTTCACCGAGCTGGCCGGCGAGATCACCCCGGAGGGGACCACCGGCCTGGGGCGGACCCTGATGCTGCTCCACGAGGGGGCGCTGGTCGCGCACGGCCTGGGCATCCTCCCGGACCCGATCCGGCACGCGCGACGGCAGGCGGCAGCGGTGCTGGCCGCCGTGCGCGAGCAGTCGGGCTGACGCCTCGCCACATCACTGCGTGAGTCGTGTCGTTTCCTCGACGAGTCGACTCATCCTCCGCGAACCAACGGCGGGTGCCTGATCCAGCCCTTGAGTTGAGTCTTCACCTGTCAACTTGAGCCAGTTGCCACTTGTCAATTTTCTTGCCGTTGGCTATATGGATGGACTGGTGCATCCGTTCAGGGACCTGGAGGGTGAGAACGTGGTCATGCCTGCGCGGACCGGCGCTCTGGGCGATCTCGACCGGCTCGTGCGACAGCTCGCGCACACCGTCGCCGACCCGGCCGGCACCGTCATACCGGCGGACGCCTGGCGGGACGACGAGGCGCTGTACCTGCAGTTCGACCTGCCGGGCATGGACCGCTCCAGCATCGAACTGACGACGGAGCAGAACACGCTCACTCTCACCGCGGAGCGGCCCTCACCGGTCCCGGCCGGCGCACGGGCGCTGCTCACCGAGCGGCCGACGGGACGGTTCACCCGCCGCCTGCCGCTCTCGGAGGGTGTGGACGTCGAGGCCGCCGAGGCGGTCTACGACAACGGCGTCCTCACCCTGCGCATCCCGCTGGCCGCGCACGCGAAGCCCCGGAAGATCGCCATCTCCGGCGGCTCGCCCAAGCAGCTCACGTCCTGACGGGACCCGGTCAGCTCACGTCCCGAAGGAAGCTCACGTCCCGAAGGAAGCAGTCCGGACGCACTCAACGGAGCAGTCGAGAAGTCTGGAAGGAGGTTGCACGGTGAGCGCCCTGCTGTGGCTGCTCATTCCCCTGATCACCGGTATTGCCGCCAGTATCTGGGCCTGGAGCGCCGGACGCCTCGATCCCGGCCCGCCCGACCACGACACCTGGGAGGACCTGGACCGCTACCAGCGGATGCGGACCGTCCTCGGGCATCACTGATCACGCATCACTGACCACGCATCACTGATCACTGATCACGCGCGGTGGACGGCGGCCGCGACCGGGCGAGGGGGCTCAGCCGAACCGCAGGATGCGCGGAACGACGGAGTTTCCCGGCCCGTTGGCGCGGCCGACCGACCACACCGTCGCCGTGCCCGGCACCGGTGCCGGCGGCAGCGTGCGGGACTGCCCCTCCCCCGCCACCGCCGGTTCGTCGTGCACGGTGAACGACTGGCCGTCCCAGGAGAGGAAGTCCGCGCCGGGAATCAGCGGCGGCTGCTGCCGGGCGGCCCCCACTTCTGGGAGCCGTCCACCGAGACCCAGGCCGGCGCACCGGACCCGGCGGCGGCCGTCGGTCCCGCGCACGAACAGGTGCAGATCGGGACCGTCGCCGAGGGCAGCCGGCGCCGAACCTGTCAGCCCTCCGCCTTCGACTTCCACGAAATCCGGTGTGCCGGCACCCCCGTTGTAGATCCGGTCGTCCATGCCCCGGACAAACAGAACACCCCCGTCGTGAAAGAGGATGTAGGCCGGTTCGGATGCACTGAATCCATCCAGGTATGGTGACGTTCTGCATCAGAGCGCGCATCAGCGCCGTGCCCCGCCCGCGGTGGGGGTTGCGGTCGGGCTGGGACGTCTCCCAGCGCCCGGTGTCGGTGACGGTCAGGCGCAGGCCGTCGACCCGGGCCTCGGCCCGGAGCCTGACCGGGCCGGGGACGTCGCGGTGGCCGTGCTCGATGGCGTTGGCGGAGGCCTCGCCGGCCGCGACCAGGATGTTCTGGACGGTGGGCGGGGGCACCTCGCACTGGGCGAGCCAGCTGCACAACGCCTTGCGGGCAGGCGCGAGTTGGGCGGACCCGGCCGGGAACTCCATGTCCAGCGGCGCCGGGTGCCGGTACAGCAGCAGGGCGACGTCGTCGTCGTAGCCCCCGGCGGGCGCGTGAGAGGCCGGAGGGCCGGGCGGCGAGCTCCTCGACGAAGCGCCAGTGCAGGATCCGCCGGTCGCGTTCGCCCAGCTCGGCGATCATCGGCTCCAGGGCGTGGAAGTCCTCGACCAGTTCCAGGGCGGCGGCGTCGGAGCCGATGAAGTCCGCCAGGGCGGCCTCGCCGTCCTCGCTGCCGTGGATGGCCGCGTCGAGAGAGGCGGAGTTGTAGCCGTTGGACGCCAGCCGGGCCTCTACGACCTCCGCCTCCGAAAGGCTCATCAGCTCGGAGAGTTCCTTGGTCGTGGGGTTGCGGCCGAGCCGGCTGCGCAGCTCCTCCGCGAGGACACGGAGGAGGGCCAGACGTAGGCGGGCGCCGGACGGGCGGACGGCTGGTCCGGCGCCGAAAGTCCTGCCATCCGCCTCTGACGGCCGCACGCCACCCGGACGAATGGACTCTGCGTCCATTGGGGCCACGGACAGCGCGCAGCGGAAGCGGCCGGGGCGGGGCGCGGCTACCTTGCGCTGGGCTGATTCCCGCTGACGGGACAGTCCTTCGCGGGAGGTGCCCGAGGCCCGCCCCCCGCTGCTGATGCCGTTCATGCGCTGCTGCCGATAGAGGTATCCGATGGCGACCCAGACCGAGCCCGTTGCTCCAGTTCCGGCGGCCGAGCGCCATGGCCGCGGTCGCGTGATCATCTCCTGGCTGAGTACGACCGATCACAAGAAGATCGGCCATCTCTACCTGATCACATCGTTCGCGTTCTTCCTGATCGGGGGGATCCTGGCCATGGCCCTCCGGGCGGAACTGGCCCGGCCGGGGACGCAGCTGCTGTCGAACGAGCAGTACAACCAGGCGTTCACCATGCATGGCACGGTGATGCTGCTGCTGTTCGCCACTCCGACCTTCGCCGGGTTCGCCAATGCGGTCATGCCGCTGCAGATCGGTTCCCCGGATGTGGCCTTTCCCCGGCTGAACATGTTCTCGTACTGGCTGTTCCTCTTCGGAGGGCTCATCGCGATCAGCAGCCTGATGGTTCCCGACGGCGCGGCCGACTTCGGCTGGACCGCGTACACCCCGCTGAGCGGAGGCGAGCGCACCCCTCAGCTCGGCGGTGATCTGTGGATCATGGGGCTGGCCCTGGCCGGGTTCGGCACCATCCTCGGTGCCGTCAACTTCATCACCACGATCATCTGCCTGCGGGCCCCGGGCATGACGATGTTCCGGATGCCGATCTTCACCTGGAACGTGCTGCTGACCTCGGTGCTGGTCCTGCTGGCCTTCCCGGTCCTCGCGGCCGCGCTGTTCGCCCTGGAGGCGGACCGGAAGTTCGGTGCGCACATCTACGATCCGCAGAACGGCGGGGCGCTGCTGTGGCAGCACCTGTTCTGGTTCTTCGGCCATCCCGAGGTCTACATCCTCGCCCTGCCCTTCTTCGGCGTGGTCACCGAGATCCTTCCCGTCTTCTGCCGGAAGCCGATCTTCGGCTACATGGGTCTGGTCGGTGCCACCATCGCCATCACCGGTCTGTCCGTGGCCGTGTGGGCGCACCACATGTTCGCCACACAGGCGGTGCTGCTGCCGTTCTTCTCCTTCATGAGCTTCCTGATCGCCGTCCCCACCGGGGTGAAGTTCTTCAACTGGGCCGGCACGATGTGGAAGGGCTCGCTCTCCTTCGAGCCGCCCATGCTGTGGGCGGTGGGCTTCCTCGTCACCTTCCTCTTCGGCGGTCTGACCGGTGTGCTGCTCGCCTCACCGCCGCTGGACTTCCACGTCACCGACAGCTACTTCGTGGTGGCGCACTTCCACTACGTGCTGTTCGGCACGATCGTCTTCGCGATGTTCGGCGGCTTCAGTTTCTGGTGGCCGAAGATGACCGGGACCATGCTCGAGACGCGACTGGAGAAGGTGCACTTCTGGACGCTGTTCGTCGGGTTCCACACGACGTTCCTGGTGCAGCACTGGCTCGGTGCCGAGGGCATGCCGCGCCGCTACGCGGACTACCTGGCCGCCGACGGCTTCACCGCCCTCAACACCGTCTCCAGCATCGGCGCCTTCCTCCTCGGCCTGTCCACGCTGCCCTTCCTGTACAACGTGTGGAAGACCGCTCAGCACGGCAAGCGGGTCGAGGTGGACGATCCCTGGGGCTACGGCCGTTCTCTGGAGTGGGCGACGTCGTGCCCGCCGCCCCGCCATAACTTCGTCACGCTGCCGCGCATCCGGTCCGAGTCCCCGGCCTTCGATCTGCACCACCCGCACCTGGCGGAGCTGGACGAGTCGGAGAACCTCGGCAGGCGCGACGCCGTGCCCACCGACAGCCACAAGGGCGATTCGCGATGAGACGCGGCGAGCGAGAGACGCCGCCGGACGGGCTCGGCAGCGCCCTGGCCGAGCGGGTCGAGGGGTATCTCCTGGCCCACACGCACCACGAGCAGGCCCACCGGGAGGCCGAGAGCCTGTGCGCCCGGCTGCCCTGGCTGACCACCGCTCAGGCGGAGGACGTCACCCGTCAGTACGTGCGTCAGCGCATCGAGCTGACCCGGCGGATGCTGCAGATGACCCTCGAGCGGGCCGACCAGTTGCGGGGCGAGTACGAGGCGCGGTACACGGTGCTGCGGCGCGATCTGCTCCGGCGGCACGCCGCATTCGCCTGCGCCGTCGTCGTCTGCTCGGCGGCCCTGAGCACGGCGGTCTGTCTTCTCGCCCGCTAGGTGTATTGACCTGGAGCGTTGTTCACACGGCTGATCGGTGGCTGGCCGCCGAGTGCGGTGTGGCAGCGATGGTGGTTGTAGGTGTGCAGGAAGTCTGCCAGGGCTTCGGTCCGCTCCTGGTTGGTGGTGTAGGGCCGCAGGTAGGCGCTGCGGCTGGCGGCGCAGGGCAAAGCACTGTGCTGGCGCGCCCTGCTCGCCGCGGCACGGCAGGACACCCGGCTGGATACGGCCCGTCTGGAGGAGCTGCTGCGCAGGGCGGAGCGGCAGATGGGCACGCTGGATGCGCTGCACGACGAGGCCGCGGGGGCGTTGCTGGCCGATGCGGCGGCGGCAGGGCACCGCGCGTGAGCAGCCCGCCGTGACGGCGGCGAGGCGCCCGGCTCGCGGTCCCGGCCTGATCGAGCGGCGGGACGCGGAGCGGCCGGGGCACATCCGTCCCGAGGGCGGTGAGGCCGAAATCGGCTACATGTTGCTGCCGGAGGCGTGGGGTCAGGGCTACGCCGCCGAGGCGTGCACGGCCGTACTCGAATGGTTCGCCGGGGTCTGCCCCGGCGAACCGGTGCTGCTGTGCACGCAGTCCGCCAACGAACGCTCGGTGTGTCTCGCCGGAAAACTGGGATTCACCGAGGTCCGGCGCTTCGAGGAGTGGGGTGCCGAGCAGTGGCTGGGTGTCCGGTTCCCGGCTGAGGGTCCCTGCTGAGCGCGCCTCGGGACGCCGACGTATTCTTCGGGTTTTCTTCGGATTTCAACCGCTTGCCGGATGAGCAGCGCCGCCCTTTACCAGGATCCGGCGCGGAGCGCCAACCCTTTGTCAGCCAAAGTGAGTTGACCGCCAAGTGGCATTTTCCGCCCATACCGTCAGCGGTGCGCGGCCGGCGCCGTCATCGGGCTGCCACGAGGCGTGAGCAGGAGCGGTATGGTCCCTGCCGAATGCCACCAGCACATGCGCAAGCCGCAGGTCGGTGGCGGCACAACCGTGCTGCCTCGAACCCGCCCGTCGCCGCTTCCTCGCTCATGCACGCCCTCGTCCGGGACCAGGAGATCCATGTCGCGCGCCCTCGCCGCTGTCCGCCCAGCTGAGTCGTCGGTCTCCGCGTGCCCGGCGGGGAAACGGTCCCGGGCGACGCTGCGTTAGGGCGGCTCGAAGGTGACCGGCCGTGGCAAGGCGTCCGCTCCACCGCCGCCGCAGGCGGGCGGCGCCGGTGTCGCATCCGCCGGAGGCGGGCCGGTCGGTTCCGTGCGCCGGGCCCGTCCGGCCGCGCGGGGCCGCGGCCGGCTTCCGCTCTCCCCCAGGCCACCGGCCCAGGCCCGCCCACGATCCCCGCACTCCGACGGCTTCCCCCCTCTCGTGAGGACCTGATGATCGAACTCATAGTGACCGCCGCCGCGTTGCCGGCGCTGGCCGGTGCCGGATCCGCCTGGCACTTTTGGCGCAAAAGCGATCGCGCCGAGCGTCAGGCCGAGCTATTGCGCGGCCACAACGACCGGCTCACCCAGCAACTCGTCGCCGCCGAGCAGTGCGTGGGGCACCTGGCGGCCACCGTGGTTCCGGCGGCCGTGAGCGACGGTCAGTCCCGTGGCGGGCATGGTGGCGGGCTCGTCGTACCGCCGCATCTCGACGGCACTCCGCTCGCCGAGCATCTGCGCGCCCTGCCGCGTGCGGTGACCGCCGCGGTGCAGGAGGTCAGGGCGCAGGAGCGTGCGGCCGCCGCCCGTGCCGCCGAGGAGGTCCGGCAGGAGGCCGCGCGCCAGGTCGAGCAGGTGCGGCAGGAGTCGGTGGGTGTGGCGCGGGCCGCGGTGCGCGGCTTCGCCAACAATGTGGTGGCCCGTGCGGCGCGGCTCGGCCGGGCCGTCAGCCAGGGTGTGCGGCGGCACGTCTCGGACGAGGCGTACGCGACGCTGGTGGAGATCGACCATCTGGCGCAGCAGATGCTGCTGACCGCCTCGGGGTACGCCGTGCTGGCCGGTGACAAGCTCTCCCGGCGCTGGCCCGCCACGACGCTGACCGACATCGTGCAGGCGTCGATGGGCCGGATCGAGGGGTACGAGCGGATCAAGCACCCGGAGATGGGGTCCGTCGCGGTCGAGGGGCGCGCGGTGGAGGCGGTGGTGCACACCCTCGCCGTGCTGCTGGACAACGCGCTGCGCTACTCGCCGCCGTCGGCGAGTGTGCATGTCTCCCTGGAGCAGGGGCACCACGCCTGTTTCCTGATCGTCGACGACGCCGGGCTGCGCATGGACGACGAGCGCCTGCTGTGGGCGAGCGACGTGATGTCCGGCAAGCAGCGCGACGACATCACGCGTCTGGGCGCCCACCCCCAGACCGGGCTGCGGGTGGCGTCCGTGCTGGCGGAGGACTACGGGTTCCGGGTCGAGCTGACCGCGCCGAACATCTATCAGGGCACGCGCGCCATGCTCGTCCTGCCGAAGCATCTGCTGACCTCTCCGGCGCCGGCGGCTCCGGCCGAGCCCGCCTCCCGCGCCGCCTCCCGGTCCGCCGAGCAGGGTGCCGCCGGCTCCGGATCTCCGGCGGTCACCGGAGCCTCCTCCTCCGCTGCCGACGGGGCGGACGCCGATGCCGCCGTACAGCCTGCCTCCGCCGCCAAGTCCGAGCCGGCCGATTCCGGGCCGGCCGCGGCCCCGCCGGCCAGGACGGCCAGCGGGCTGACGGTGCGCAAGCGCTCCAAGGCCCCCGCGGTGCCGCGGAGCACGTCGGCCGAACCTCCCGCCGCCGGGCCGGGCCGTCCCGCGATCGCCGCGGCGTGGGCCGAGGGGACCCGCCGCGGCCGCATGGACGACACCTCCCAGACGCCCGCCGGACACGACGCCGCACACGACGAAGGAAACTGACCGTGCAAGACACACACTCCAACAGCCTGGGCTGGCTGCTCGACCAGGAACTCGGCACCGTCGAGGGCGTCCGCTACGCGGTACTGATGAGCAGCGACGGGCTGCTGAAGGCCCGGACCGAGACGATCAGTCAGGACGACGGGGAGAAGTTCGCCGCGCTCACGGCGGCGCTGCGGGCCGCGGGCAAGGCCTGGGACGAGTTCACCGGCGGTCAGGGCATGCGCCAGCTGCTCATCGAGTCGGTGGGCTGCATCGGCCTGACGACCACCGCCGCGAAGAACACCATGCTGTCGGTGTGCACCACCGGACCGGACGCGGATGTGGGGCTGATCTCCCATCACATGGTGCGGCTCGCCACCCGGGTGGGGCACGAGCTGGGCGTCGCCGACCGGGTGCCGGCCGCGGAAGGCGGCTCACCGGCATGACGGGGCCGCGGCGTGACCCCGACATGGTCAGGCCCTATGTCCGCACCGGCGGTCAGGTCCGGGCCCGTGACGACGTCCGTCTGGAGAGCGTGCTCGTCGCCGCCAACGCGCCCACCGAGGGCCTGAGTCCGGACGCCCGCCGGGTGATGCGGCTGTTCGCCGGGGCGGGCGGCGGCCTGGCCGTCGCCGACATCGCCGCCGCCCTGGAGCTGCCGCCGTCGACGGTGCGCATCCTCGTCTCCTCGCTGATGGACTCCGGCCACCTGGCCGCCCCGGTCGCCGCGGCCGGCCATCAGCCCGACTTCGACCTGCTGCAGGAGGTGCTCCGTGGACTCCGCTCCATGGTCTGACCCGCCCGTCACCTACGTCCCGTCCACGGTGACGCGGTCGGCCAAGATCGTCGTCGCGGGCGGCTTCGGCGTCGGCAAGACCACGCTCATCGGCAGCGTGTCGGAGGTGAAGCCGCTGCGGATGGAGGAACCCATCACCCAGGCCAGCGTCGGGGTGGACGATCTGCGCGGCACTCCGGAGAAGACCACGACCACCGTGGCGATGGACTTCGGCCGCATCCACATGGCCGGCGGCCGGCTCGCGCTGTATCTGTTCGGGCTACCCGGGCAGGCGCGCTTCCAGCCGCTGTGGGAGGACCTGACCGAGGGCGCGCTGGGCTGTCTGGTCCTGGCCGACACCCGCGACCTCGACGCCTCCCACGACGCGCTGGGCCTGCTGGAGACCTGCGGCGTGCCGTACGCGATCGCCATCAACGCCTTCCCGGACGCGCCGAGTTACCCCGAGGCCGAACTGCGCGAGGCTCTCGCCCTCGACCCCGGCACTCCCCTGACGGTCTGCGACGCCCGCGACCGCACCTCGTCCCTGCACGCCCTGATCACGCTCACCGAGTATCTCTCCGAGCGTCGCTCGGCCGCCCTTCTGGAGTCCCGACGATGACGATGCCTTCCGCCGAGTCCGCGCCGGCCGGTGAACCGGAGCGGATCGCCCTGTACTCCCCGGAGTTCGCCGCCGATCCGCACGCCATGTACCGGCGCATGCGCATCACCCACGGCCCGCTCGTCCCGGTGGATCTCGCTCCCGGGGTGCCGGCGACCCTGGTGATCGGCTACTACCAGGCGCGCCGCATCCTCAACGATCCGCTGCACTTCCCCGCCGATCCGCGGGCCTGGGAGAAGCTGATACCCAAGTCGTGCCCGGTGCGGCCGATGATGGAGTGGCGTCCCAACGCGCTGCGCTCCAGCGGCGCCGAGCACGCCCGCTACCGGGCGGCGAACACCTCGGCCATCGACGGGGTCGACCAGCACCAGCTGCGGGCCCTGGTGGAGAAGGTCGCCTCCGGCACCATCGCCGACTTCCGGGCGGCGGGCGAGGCGGATCTGCTGACGCAGTACTCGTTCCCCATCGCCTTCCGGGTGCTGAGCGCGCTGCTGGGCTGCCCGGACGAGATCGGCCGGCGCATCGCCGACGGCATGGCGAGGATCTTCGAGACCACGGACGCCGAACGCGGCAACCAGATCCTGAGCCAGGCCGTCCTGGACCTGGTGACCCTGCGCCGGCGGGAGCCCGGAGACGACATCACCTCCCGGCTGATCTCTCACTCCGCGCGGCTGGACGACGAGGAGATGGGCCATCAGCTGGTCACCCTCTACGGCGCGGGCATCGAGCCGCTGACCAATCTGATCAGCAACACCATCCTGAAGATCCTCACCGACGAGGACTTCTCCGCCGACCTGCACGCCGGGCTGTCCACGGTGCGCGACGCCCTCGACGCCGTCCTGTACACCGACCCGCCGATGGCGAACTACTGCATCTCCTATCCGCCGTATCCGATCGACGTGGACGGGGTGCTGCTGCCGGCCGATCAGCCGGTGGTGATCTCCATGGCGGCCGCCAACAACGACCCGGCTCTCACCGCGGGCGTGCCCGAGGGCCGGCTCACCGGCAACCGGGCCCATCTCGCCTGGAGCGCCGGCCCGCACACCTGTCCCGCGCGTTCGCACGCCTACCTCATCGCGGAGACCGCGATCACCTATCTGCTCGACGCGCTGCCCGAGACCGACCTCGCCTGCCCGGCCGGCGAACTCACCTGGCGCCCGGGCCCGTTCCACCGGGCTCTGGAGTCCCTGCCCGTCACCTTTCCCGCCGCACCCACAGGAGTGCCGTCATGACCAAGCAGCCGCCGCTCGTCCTCGACCCCGCCGGTGCCGACCACCACGCCGAGCACCGCGCCCTGCATGCCCGCGGTCCCGCCACCCGGGTGGACATACTCGGCGTCGAGGCCTGGTCGGTGAGCGATCCGGCGCTGCTCAAACAGCTGCTGACCAGCCCGGACGTGTCCAAGGACGCCCGCGCGCACTGGCCCGCCTTCGAGCAGGCGGTCGCCACCTGGCCGCTCGCGCTGTGGGTGGCGGTGGAGAACATGTTCACCGCGTACGGTCCCGACCACCGCAGGCTGCGCCGGCTGGTGGCGCCGGCCTTCAGCTCCCGCCGGATCGACGCCATGCGGCCGGCCGTCGAGAAGATGGTGACGGACCTCGTGGACCGGCTGGCGTCGCTGCCGGAGCAGGAGCCGGTCGATCTGCGCCAGGAGCTGGCCTATCCGCTGCCCATCGGGGTGATCGGTCATCTGATGGGCGTGCCGGAGAGCCGCCGGGACGACTTCCGTGCCGTCGTGGACGGCGTCTTCGACACCACGCTGAGCCAGGAGGAGGCGCAGGCCAACACGGCCCGCCTGTACGCGCATCTGGACGAGCTGATCGCCGCCAAGCGCAGCGAGCCGGGGGACGACATGACGTCCCTGCTGATCGCCGCGCGGGACGACGAGAGCGACGGTGCCCGCCTGTCGCCGACCGAGCTGCGCGACACCCTGCTGCTGATGATCAGCGCCGGCTACGAGACCACGGTCAACGTCATCGACCAGGCGGTCTGCACGCTGCTGACCCGGCCCGACCAGCTGGAGCTGGTCCGCGAGGGCACGGTCACCTGGAACGACGTGGTGGAGGAGACGCTGCGGCACGAGCCGGCCGTCAAGCATCTGCCGCTCAGGTACGCGGTCAACGACATCCCGCTGCCCGACGGGCAGACCATCGCGCGCGGTGAGGCGATCCTCGCCTCCTACGCCGCCGCCAACCGTCACCCCGACTGGCACGACGACCCGGACAGCTTCGACGCGACCCGCACGGTCAAGGACCATTTGGCGTTCGGCCACGGCGTGCACTTCTGCCTCGGCGCTCCGCTCGCCCGCCTGGAGGTCGCCCTGGTGCTGGAGCACCTCTTCGGCCGCTTCCCGGACATCCGCCTCGCCGTACCGGCCGAGGAGCTGCAGCCCCTCGGCTCCCTCATCAGCAACGGGCACCAGCAGCTTCCGGTGCGTCTGCGCTGAGGAGCGATCTCCGGAACGAGCACGCGCCGCCTGCCGACCGGGCGGCGCGTGCTCGTTCCGCTCCTGGTCGTCCCGCGTCGGCCTGCGGATATCCCCACCACCGGCGTGCGGCTCACCCCCGGGGCGGCCGGGTGGTGACTCCACGAACATCCGGGTGGTGGCTTCATGGTCCGGCAACTCCCCTGATCCGTACGGTCGTTCAGGCCGGGCGGTGCGGCAGGGCGCTGCACTCCGCATCGCCGCCGTCCACCGACCTTACGGAGTGCCTGCATGTCCTTGACCGCCGAGACCGCGCCGCCCCGTCCGGAGAGCGCCGCCGCACCGCTCCCTCCGGACCGGGGCAGCGAGTTCACGCCCCTGCTGCGCGACGTCAAGGAGCGGGGGCTGCTCGGCCGGCGCACCGGCTGGTACGCGCGCACCATCCTGGTCAACGCGCTCTGCCTGGCCGCCGCCGTCACCGGCATGGCGCTCCTCGGCGGTTCGTGGTGGGTGCTCGCGCCGGCTCCCGTCCTCTCCGTCCTGTGCGCCCGTACGGCCTTCATCGGCCATGACGCCGGCCACGCGCAGATCAGCGACAGCCGCGCCACCAATCGCCGTATCGGGCTCGTCCACGGCAATCTGCTGCTCGGCATGAGCTACGCCTGGTGGAACGACAAGCACAACCGGCACCACGCCAACCCGAACCACATCGACAAGGACCCGGACGTCGCCGCCGACGTGCTGGTCTTCACCGGCGAGCAGGCCGCCGGCCGGACCGGTTTCCGGGGCTGGCTCACCCGGCACCAGGCCTGGCTGTTCTTCCCGCTCACGCTCCTCGAGGGCCTGGCGCTGAAGATCCCCGGCGTGCGGCACCTGCGCCGGATGCGGGGCCGTGAGCGCCTGGTGGAGGGCGCGCTGCTGGCCGCCCATGTCGTCCTGTACCTCACCCTGCTCCTGACGACGATGCCGCCCGCGCAAGCGCTCGTGTTCGCCGCGCTCCACCAGGCCCTGTTCGGGCTGCACCTGGGCATGGCCTTCGCGCCCAACCACAAGGGCATGGAGATGCCAGACCCGTACGGTGAGAAGTGGGGGCATCTGCGCCGCCAGGTCCTCACCTCGCGCAACATCCGGGGCGGCGCCCTCACCGACTGGTTCCTCGGCGGCCTGAACTACCAGATCGAGCACCACCTGTTCCCCAGCATGCCCCGCCCGCATCTCCGGCTCGCCCAGTCCCGGGTGAAGGCGCACTGCCGGGACCTGGGCATCCCCTACGCCGAGACCGGTCTGATCGACTCCTACCGCCAGGCGCTGCGCCACATGCACGAGGTGGGTGAACCGCTGCGGGCCGGCAGCCGCTGAGCCGCTGAACTGCTGTGCCGCTGACCAGAGTTGCGGTCATGAGCGCGAGGCGTGCTCCGGGAAGTGCGGGCCGGGGGTCGCTTCTTGACGCGGCCAGGCCCCGGGCGGAGCATGCCTCATGCTGTTTCGCTCACCGGTGACGCAGAACAAGGCTGTCGCGAGGCGCATGCGTGGCTTCTTCCAGCGGCTGCCGTCCGGTCTCGACGACCCCCGTGCGGTCGCCGAGGAGTACGGACGCCATCTCTGGGATGCCAGGGCCCGTTGGCTGGTCGATCAGAATCGGCGTGGTGGGCGGCGCGACACCCGGGCTGTGGGGGCTGCTGCGGGCCAGAGGGGAGAACAGTACGCGGCCCCTGCGGGAGGACAAGTGGTACTACGTGTGGGCGCTGTTCAAGGAGAGTGAGCACAGCGTCCTTTGAGGCCGCGCCGGGCCGTCACCGTCACCATCAGCGGGTGTCGCGGAGGCGGAGCAGGTAGGTGGCGGTGAGTGCGACGGCGCGGTCGTCGTCCTGGGCCAGCTGACGGAGGGCCCGCGTCGCCGTCCTTCCCGGGATGCCGGCCAGGGCCTGGGTGAGCCGGCCGCGAGCGGGGGCGTCGGTCGTGCCGTGGCTGAGGCGTTCGACGAGCAGGGTGGCGATCCGCTCGGCGGCCGCGCTGCCGGTCGCCAGTTCGCTCAACGCGTCGGCCGCGTCGGTGTCGTTGAGGCCCGCCACGATCATGTCGACGAGGGCCGGGACCGCCTCGGGCATCCCCCGCTCCCCGAGCGCCAGGGCGGCGGACCCGCGCACCCTGGGGTCCGGGTCGGTGAGGGCGCCGCGCAGAGGGGCGGTCGCCTCTGCGGAGGGCATCGCGGCGAGGGCCTGCACGGCACGACGGCGCACCTCGGCCGACGGTGCGCCCAGGCCCTCGGCCAGCAGGGCGATGCTCTCGTCGCCCGACCGGGCCAGCGCCCAGCGCAGGGCGCCGGCCACGATCGGATCGGTCTCGCTCAAGGCCGCCTCGACCAGGGCCTCCACCGGCGCCGGGGCCCGGTCGGCCGAGGCGAGGGCCGCGCGCTGGCGGGCATCGGCGCGCGGCGACCCCAGTGCCTGCAGCAGTGCGACGACCTCCAGGACGTCCTCCCAGCCGGCCGGGTCCGCGGCCTCGATCCGGCGCAGCCGGGTGAGCAGCTCCGTCTCGGCGGCGATGCGTTCGCGGGTCTGGCGGATGAGGTCGGCGACGAGTCCCGAGGGTGTGAACCCGGGGTCGTCGAGGGCCCGCCCGATCTCCTTCAGCGACAGGCCAAGGGACCGCAGGCTCTCGATCTGGAAGATCCGCCGGATGTCCTCCGGTGAGTACTCCCGGTAGCCGGAGCCGCTGCGGGCCGAGGGCCGCACCAGGCCGAGGGATTCGTAGTGCCGCAGCATGCGGGCACTGACTCCGGAACGCTTCGCCACCTCACCGATCAGCACGGTTCTCATGGTCCGTGATCGGTGCCCCGGTGAGGGCCACGACCCGCTTGGCCTCCTCGACCGCCGCCTCGAATCCGGCGTCCGGGTCGCACAGGAGCCGCTGTGTGGCCAGGGCGTGCGCCCGGACGTGCGGGTCGCGGGCCGTGGTCGCAGCGTGCAGGGCCGGTGCCGCGCCGTCGCCCAGGGCGACCAGGGCCTTGCTGAGGCTCAGCCGGGTGTCGTGCCCGCCGCGCCCGAGCTGGGTGGCGAGCACCGTGGCCAGGGCGGGCCCCTCGTCCTCGGGAGCGAGCACGACGGCCGCCCGCCAGGCGCTCCTCGCCACCTCGTCGTCCGGGTCGCACAGCAGCTCTTCGGTGATCGCCGGCCACGCCCGCCGGTCCCCGATCTTGGCGAGGGTGTGCAGCGCCTGGCTGCGCGCCTGCGCCCGCGCCGAGCGGAGTTCGCCCAGCAGCGCGGGCAGCGTCAGGGAGACGGGGTGGCGGGTGAGCGCCCAGGTCAGCATGTCGCGGACGAAGAACTCGGGCTCGGTCGCGCTGCGCTCGACCAGCGTGCCGACGAAGCGCGGGTCGGGCGCCGTGCCGGCCGCCAGAGCGGCCCGCAGGCGCACCGACGCCCGGGCGTCCTCCAGGCCGCTCATCGTCCGCATCGCGTCCGTGTGCTGCTGCGTCTCCGTGTCCTGCCGCGTCATGGTCATCGGGACCACCTCCATGGGCAGCAGTGAAGACCTTGTCACGGTGTCAAGGTCAAACGGCGGGATGCCGCGTCAAGGGAGTCGCATCAGGCGTGCGGCACCCCGGCGCGTGCCGGGGTCCCGCTGCCGTCCCACAGGCCGGTGCTGTGAGCGCCGACCAGGGTGCTGATGCGGGACAGCACCTCCGCGGCGGGCAAGGGGTCGAGTCGCCGGCCGTCGCGCAGGCGGAGGGCGACCAGTTCGGCCTCGGCCTCCTTGGGACCGATGACGGCCTGGTAGGGAACCAGGCGGGCCTCCCGGATGCGCGCGCCCAGGCTGCCGCGGTCGGGGCCGGCGATCTCGGTGCGCAGGCCGAGGCCGGCGCAGCGCCGGGCGAGCGCCTCGGCCTGCTCCTGCTGGCCGCCGGACACCGGGAGGATCGCCGGCTGGACGGCGGCGAGCCAGGCGGGGAAGGCCCCGCCGTGGTGCTCGATGAGGTGGGCGACGGCGCGCTCCACGCTGCCGATGATGCTGCGGTGCACCATGACCGGCCGGTGCCTGGCGCCGTCGGCGCCGATGTAGTGCAGGTCGAACCGCTCTCGCTGGTGGAAGTCGACCTGGACGGTGGACAGGGTGGACTCGCGGCCCGCGCTGTCGGTGACCTGGACGTCGATCTTGGGCCCGTAGAACGCGGCCTCCCCCTCGCCCTTCTCGTAGGGCAGGCCCGAGCGGTCGAGGACCTCGGTCAGCAGGGCGGTGGCGCGCCGCCAGGCGTCCGGTGCGGCGATGTACTTGCCGCCGGGGCCGGGCAGGGACAGCCGGTAGCGGGCCGCGCGGAAGGCCGGCGCGCTTCATGCGGGTCACCGTAGCAGAGGTGCGGGCGTCCGGTTCGGGGTATTCGCCCGGGCCCAGGGCACGTCGCGTGCTCTTCGAGGCGCGAGGAGGCCGAGGTCACGCCGGCGCACCGGATCAGTCTGATAGCCGGCCGGTCTCGCGGGTACCCGCCGCCGCGGAGAGAGGAGTTCCGGCATGAGCACTGTCAAGGAGACCGTGGACGTCGAGGTCCCGGTGGGGACCGCGTACAACCAGTGGACCCTGTTCGAGGAGTTCCCGCACTTCATGGAGGGTGTGGAGGAGGTCAGGCAGATCGACGACCGCCACAATCACTGGACCACGAAGATCGGCGGTGTGCGGCGGGAGTTCGACACCGAGATCGTCGACCAGCTTCCCGACGAGCGGATCACCTGGCGCACCACGAGCGGTGATGTGCAGCAGAAGGGCTCGGTCCGCTTCCAGCGGGTGGACGACTCGCACACGCGGGTGGAGCTGGTCATGGACGTCGAGCCGAGCGGGATCGCCGAGAAGGCCGCGGACATGACGGGGACGATCGACCGGCGCATCAAGGGCGACATGCAGCGCTTCAAGAAGTTCATCGAGAAGCAGGGCGGTGAGTCCGGAGGCTGGCGGGGCCGCATCACGCCCGGCGGCTGAGCGCGTACGGCGGACACATGCGCGGTGCGGGCCGGGTCCTGGCGACCCGGCCCGCATCGTCATGCGCGGTCGGTCGGGTCGTAGAAGCCCGTTGCGCGGCGGGAGTTGTTGCGCCGGGCATTGACGCCCTCACGGTCTGCTGGTTGAGTGGCTGATCCACTGAGCCAACAGCCCCGAGGGGAGACGCACGTGGAGCCACTGCCGCGGGAGACCATCGTCGACGTCCTGGAGGGGCGGCTGCGGGAGGACATCCTCACCGGGCGTCATCCGGCGGGGAGTTATCTGCCGCCCGAGCGGACACTGGCCGACGGCTACGGCGTCACCCGCACCACCCTCAAGCACGCCTTCGGGCGTCTGGTGCAGGCCGGGCTGCTGGAGACGCGCCACGGAGTCGGCACCCGGGTGCTGGACTATCTGCGGTTCGGCCGGGCCGATCTGCTGCCCATGCTGGTGCGGCACAGCCCCGACTGGATCGGTGAGGTGTTCGAAGTCCGGCGGCACATCGGCGCGTTGATCGCCGAACGGGCCGCCGCCCGGGCGACCGAGCGGCAGTGCGCCGAGCTGCGCGAGCTGCTGGCGAAGGTGGCGGAGGCGGAGACGGCCGACGCGGTGCAGCTCGCCGACATCGAGGTGCACCGGGCGCTGGCGCGCGCCACCGGCAACCGTGTCTATGTCCTGCTGACCAACACGCTGTTCAACGCCTATGTGCCGCTGCGCTCCTCGCTCGTCGCCCCGTTCACCGACGCGCGGGTGGCGCACGGGCGGCTGGAGCCGGTGGTGGAGGCGGTCGCCGCGGGCGACACGGCCGCCGCCCGGCGCGCGGCCGAGGAGTATCTGACGACCACCGAGCGGATCATGCTGGAGGGATTGTCATGAGCGCGCCCATGGAGAGCGGGGGCGCGCCCGGCGCCCTGGACGGCACGGACACCGGCTCCACACGCGGGACGGACGCCGGCTCCGCACGCGGCACGGACCGTGGCTCCGCACCCGTCACGGACCCCGGCTCCGCACGCGGCACCGACTTCAGCGAGACCATGCTCGGCACGCTGCGGCTCGACGAGGACCGCCGCCTGCGCCGCGTCCGTCTCGATCTCGACGTCTCGGCGGACCGGGTGCTGCGCGTCCTCGGCACGACCGAGGCCCGCGCCACCGGCCGGATACGGATCGAGGACTGGGCCGACGACCGGGCCGCCGAGGGCGAGCTGGAGATCTCGCCGCTCGCCCGGCGCCGCATCCGGTACCGCATCCGCTTCACCACCGGGGGCCGGCGGCTGCTGCTCGACGGCTGGAAGTCGGTGACGCCGCTCCGTCCTGTGGCCTCGATGACCACGCTGCCGTACACGCTGTACGAGGACGGCGCCCGGATCGGCACCGGCACCCTGCGCTTCCCCCTGACCACCCAGCTCGTGCCGTTCCTGTCGAGCTGCCGCTTCCCGCGCCGGGCGAGGCCCGGAGCGCTGCTGGAGCCCCGCTGGAGGGGTGAGCCGGGTCGTACCGAGGTCTGGTACACGACGCTCACCGATCCGAAGACCGGAACCGGACTGTGGCTGCACCACGAACTCGTCGCGCCCGCCGACGGATCCGCGCCCTACGCGCACGGCTGGGTGGCGCTCTTCCCCGCGGACGGGCCCGTGCGGCACGCCCGCTTCGGGCCCGCCCGCTGGCCCGGCGAGCGGACCGGATTCCGGTCCGACGCGGTGACCGTGCGGCCCGGGCGGCTCACCGGCAGCGCCGAGGACGGCGCGCTGGGCTGGGATCTGACCGAACGGCCGCTGGACGAGCCGCTGTTCACCTTCCCCCGCTGGTCGTGGCGCCGGCCGTTGCTGCCCGCGGCCCAGATCCTCCCCGCCGCGCGGGCCTCGTACGACGGCACGGTCACCGTCGACGGGACCACGCTGTCGCTGTCCGGCGCACCGGGAGCCTCCGCCCGGATCTACGGTCACGGCAACGCCCGTCGCTGGGCCTGGCTGCACGCGGACCTCGGTGACGGGGATGTGCTGGAGGTCGTCGCGGCCGTCTCCATGCGGCCGGGGCTGCGCCGGCTCCCTCCCCTGGTCTTCCTCCGGCTGCGCCGGGGCGGCCGCACCTGGCCGCGCCGCCCGGAGCGGACCGCCGTCGGCTGGGCGGGCGCCGGGCGTTTCCGTGCCGCCATCGGCCTGCCCGGCTGGTCGGTCACCGGCCGCGCGGGGCTGCGCCGGATCCGCGTCGAGGTCCACCAGCCCGCCGACCGCACGCTCGCCCTGGAGTACACCGATCCCGACGGCTCACGGGCGACCTGCCGCAACAGTGAACGCGCCGACGCCCATGTGCTGCTGGAGCGCTGGTGGTTCGGCGGCTGGCGCACCGAGGCCGAGTGGCGGCTCGACGGCACCGCGCACGCGGAGGTGGGCACCCGATGAGCCTCACCGGCATGGTGGCGGCCCTCATCGCCGACGACGGCACCGCCGACTGGCCGGCGCGGGTCCCCGCGCGGCTCGAGTCCTTCCTCGCCTCGCTCCCCCGCCCGGCCCGGGCCGGGTTCCGGGCGGCCGCCCGCGGTCTGGACGCCTACGCCGTGGCGCGCACCGGGCGCACCCTGGCCGCGCTGAGCCCCGGCGAGCGGGAGTCGCTGCTCGCCGGGCTCGGGCGGCGGCCCGGCCTGGTCTCGCTGCTGGACGTGCTCAAGGTTCCGGTGCTCCTCGCGTCCGGGACCGAGCACATGCTTCGGCAGCAGGGGCTGCCGCGGGTCGCGGCGCCGCCGGATCCGCCGCTCGACTGCACCCCCGTGCACGAGTGGCCGGCCCGGTCCACCGCCGACGCGGTCGTCGTCGGCTCCGGCGCGGGCGGTGCCATGGCCGCGCGGACCCTGGCGCGGGCCGGGCTGAGCGTGGTCGTCGTGGAGGAGGGACGGCACCACTCCACCCGGTCCTTCGGTGCGCGCCCGCCGGTCGAGCGTTTCGCGGAGCTGTACCGGGACGGCGGCGCCACGGTCGCCCTCGGCGATCCGCCGCTGCTGCTGCCGGTGGGCCGGGCCGTGGGCGGCACCACGGTCGTCAACTCCGGTACCTGCTACCGCACTCCGGACCATGTGCGGGCCCGCTGGAGCAGCGAGTTCGGGTTCGTGCCGGCCGACGGTCTCGACGAGCACCTCGACGACGCCGAACGCACCCTGCGCGTGGCCCCTCAGCCGCTCGACGTGCTCGGCAACAACGGCCGTCTGGCGCTGGACGGTTCCCGCCGGCTCGGCTGGCGCGCGGCGCCGCTGCGCCGCAACGCCCCCGGCTGCAAGGGCTCCTGTCAGTGCGTGGTGGGCTGCCCGACCGGGGCCAAGCAGAGCGTGCAGCTGTCCGTGCTGCCCGACGCCTGCGCCGCGGGCGCCCGCATCGTGACCGAGGCGCGGGTGGAGCGCATCCTTGTCGACGCGGACCGTCCGGGAGGGCCGAGGGCGGCCGGGGTGCGCGTACGCCGTGCGGGCGGTGACGTCGAGATTCTCTCGCCCCTCGTCGTGGTCGCCGCGGGCGCCCTGCACACGCCGCCGCTGCTGCGCCGGTCCGGGCTCGGCGGCCATCCGTACCTGGGACGCAATCTCAGTGTCCACCCGGCCACCAGCGTCGCCGGGCGCTTCGCCGAGCCGGTCACCGCGTGGCGGGGCGTGCTGCAGAGCGTCGGCGTGGAGGAGCACCATCACGCCGGGGTCCTCATCGAGGCCACGGCCACCCCGCCCGGCATGGGGTCCTTCGTGCTGCCGGGCCTCGGCAAGGAGCTGCGCCGGGAGCTGGAGGGCGCCGACCGGCTCGCCACGCTCGGCGCCATGATCGCGGACCGGCCCTCGGGCCGGGTGCTGGGCCGTGGCCGCCCGCTGCTCCGCTACGACCTGCATCCACGGGACGCCGGCCGGCTGATGCACGCGGTGCGCTCCATGGGTGAGCTGCTGTTCGCGGCGGGCGCCCAGGAAGTGCTCACCGGGATCGCCGCCCGGCCGCGGGTGCGCACCCTCGCCGAACTCGACGCCCTGCTCGCCGGTGCGAGCGCGCGGCAGGTGCATCTGTCGGCCTACCACCCCACCGGCACGGCCGCCGCCGGCGGGGACCCGCAGCGCAGTCCCGCCGACCCGCTGGGACGGCTGCGGGGTGTGCGGGGCGTGCTCGTCGCCGACGCGTCCGTGCTGCCCAGCTGCCCCGAGGTCAATCCGCAGCTGAGCATCATGGCGGCGGCCTCGGCGGTCGCCCGGGCCCATCTGGAGCGGTGACCGGCGAGGGCCGCTCTCGGCCGGGTGCGAGCTGCCCGCCCCGGTCGGGGTGCGAGCGGCGCCCCTCCCGGTCGGGTGTCGGCGCCCCGCCGGGCCGGTTCTCAGCGGCCCCTCCCGGCCGGGTGTGAGGCGTGCGGGCCGGGTGTGAACGCCGTCGCGGGGCGTCGATGCCCGGGACGGGGGTATCACCAGCGGCATGCGGAGCGGTACGGGCGGGCGCATCCTCGAAGCAGGGCGGACGTCCGGGGCAGCGGCTCCGTGACGCGATCGACTCCCGGCGGGGAGGCTGGAAAGCGGCCTCCCGGGAACACGGGAGGCTACCGCCGCCCGGGGGAGGCGGTGACCGTCGGCAGGGGAGATGAGGACATGGCAGATCCGGGCGACCGGCGAACGGCCGGCAGACCTGTCTCCCCGCCGCCCGCCGCACTCCCCGAGGGGGCGCTGGACGCCATCGGGACGGGCGCCTACGTCGTCGACGAGCAGGGCCACATCCTCGCGGTCAACGATCACGCCCTGGAGCTGCTGGCCCGGTCCCGGGAGGAACTCCTCGGCCAGGACGCGCACGATCTGCTGCACCGGGACGGCCACGGGCAGCCCATGCCGACGAGCCGCTGCACCATGCGTCCGCCCTTCCACGAGGGACGCACCGCCCAGGGCGACGGCGAGCACTTCGAGCGCGGGGACCGCACCCTGCTGCCCATCTCCTGGCTGCTCACCCCGTACGACCTCGGAGAGCACGGCTCCGGCACGCTGGTGCTCTTCCACGCCCAGCCCGAGCGCGAGGCCGGGGCCCGGCCGGGGGACACGGAGCTTCCGGTGCCGGAACTGGACCGGCTCGCGCTGCTGGCGGAGACCACCACCCGGTTGTCCTCGACGCTCGACGTGGACGAGGCGACCCACCGGCTGGTGGAGCTGGTGGTGCCGCGCCTGGCGGACTGGGCCGTGATCGACCTGATCACCGAGTGGGACGAGGTGTGGCGCACCCTGGTGGTGCACGCGGACGGCGACAAGCTGGTGCGGCACGAGGGGCTGGAGGGCCCGATGCCGCCGGTCCCGCAGGAGTCGCAGATGCCACTCTCCAGGGCATTGCGCGGGGTGGCCTCCACGCTGGCCGGCCCGCAGACCTACAACAGGGCCCCGGACTCCGGCATCGCGGTGGAGCAGCGGCGGCTGTTCGAGGTCACCGGTATCCACTCGGCGGCCATCGCACCGATCCGCAGCACCCGTGAGGTGCTGGGCGCCCTGACCCTGGGCCGCGCCCAGCAGACCGAGGAGTTCACCGCGGACGGTCTGCCGCTGCTGGAGGACATCGCCCGCCGCGCCGGTCTGGCCCTGGACAACGCCCGCCTCTACCAGCGCCAGCGCAAGGTCGCCGAGACCATGCAGAACCACCTGCTGCCCCAGATGCCGCGCGTGCCGGGGCTGGAGATGACGGTGCGCTATCTGCCCGCGCCCGACGCCTCGCACGTCGGCGGCGACTGGTACGACGCCTTCTCGCTGCCCGACGGAGCGACGGCGCTGGCCGTAGGCGACGTGGTGGGCCACGACCTGGAGGCCGCTTCCGGCATGGCACAGCTGCGCAACATGCTCCGCGCCTACGCCTGGGGCATCGAGGAACCCCCCAGCCGGATCGCCGCCCGGCTGGACGAGGCGATCCTGCACATCACCGATGTCAGCATGGCCACAATGATCTTCGCCCGGGTGGAGACGGCGGAGGACGGCAACTGGCGGCTGTCGTGGACCAACGCGGGCCATCCCCCGCCCCTGCTGATCAGTCACGACGGTCTGGTCGAGTTCCTGACCGAGGAGCACGGGCTCCTGCTGGGCACGGGAGCGAACCTGCCGCGCACCGACGCGAGCGCCGTGCTGCGCCCCGGCTCCACCCTGGTGCTCTACACCGACGGACTGATCGAGGAACCCGGCCGCACGCTCGACGACGGTCTGCACCGGCTGCGCCGGCACGCCGCCTCGCTGGCCCACCGCCGCCTGCCGTCCTTCGCCGACCAGCTGCTGCGCCGGGTCAGGCCCGCCGCCAACGACGACGACGTGGCCCTGCTGGTCCTGCGGGTGCCCGTACGATCCCGGCAACGCCCGTGATCGAAAATCCGGCGACAGACGGCGGCCCGACCCGCTAACGTCCGCCGGCATGACTTCTTCTCTTGAACGCCCTCCCTTCCAGGCCGACGAGCGCACCGCCCTGGTGGGCTGGCTGGACCTGCAACGGCAGATCCTGCGCTGGAAGTGCGAGGGCCTCAGCGAGGCGGATGCGCACCGCTCCGTCGTCCCGACCTCACCGCTGATGACGATGGCCGGGCTCATATCCCATATGCGGTGGGTCGAACACTGCTGGCTCGAGGTGCTGTTCCTCGGCGGGGACAAGACCGCCAACCCGGCCTTCGACGAGAAGGCCCCGGACGACGCCGACTGGGATACCGGGGGCCGCACGCTGAGGGAGCTGCTCGCCGACTACGAGGCGCAGTGCGCCCGCAGCAACGAGATCGTGGCCGCCGCCTCCCTCGACGACGTGGGCCGCCACCCCGAGTTCCGCTCCGCCAAGGCCAATCTGCGCTGGATGCTGATCCATCTCATCGAGGAGACCGGACGGCACGCCGGTCACGCCGACATCGTCCGCGAACTGCTCGACGGGGCGAAGGGCTACTACTGACGGGCATGACGATCGGCTTGGGCGTCCCGGGCCCCGGTGAACTCGGCGGGACGGTGGGCGTGTTGCGCGACTGGCAGAGCGACGAGGCGCCGATGCAGCTGCACCCGGGCGACGTGGGCTGGTTCTGGCGCTTCGGTGCGGCCCGGACCGCCGCGGCCCTGCGGACGTGGCGGCGCGGCGGGCGGATCCTCGCGGTCGGCCTGCTGGACGGCGACCGGTTGCTGCGCCTGGCGACCGCGCCGGACGCCCGGCGGGACGAGGGGCTGGCCCGGCGGATGGCCGCCGACATCACCGCGCCGGCGCGTGGTGTGCTGCCCGCGGGGAGGGTGAACGTCGAGGCGCCGGCGGGTTCGCTGGTCCAGGAGCTGCTGGCCGGGAGCGGCTGGCTCCTCGACGAGCCCTGGACGCCGCTGCGCCGCGACCTCAGCGAACCGGTGCCCGAACCGGCCGTGCGGATCGAGGTGGTGGGACCGGAGCGGGCCGCGGTGCGGGCCGCCGTGCAGCGGGCCTCGTTCGACGGGTCGGCGTTCACCGAGGAGCACTGGCATGCGATGGCGTCCGGCGTCGCGTACACGGATGCCCGGTGCCTGGTCGCGTACGACGACCAGGGCGCGGCGGTGGCCGTGGCGACGGTGTGGTCGGCCGGTCCGGGCAGGCCCGGGTTGCTCGAACCGATGGGGGTGCAGCGGGAGCATCGCAGGCGCGGTCACGGCACGGCGATCACGGTCGCGGCGGCGGCAGCGCTGCGCGAGCTGGGCTCGTCCAGCGCGCTCGTCTGCACGCCGAGCGCCAACCGGGCGGCCGTGGCCACGTACCGGGCGGCGGGCTTCCGGTCCTGCCCCGAGGTCAACGACCGGTACCGGCAGGGCTGATGACGCCGGCACCGGTGAACCCCGGCCGTGGCGGCCGGGGGTTCACCTCCGTCCGGCGGCTGGAACGCTCAGCAGCCGCCGCAGTTGTAGTACGTGACGTCCCAGTGGTTGCCCTCGTCGGCGTAGACGTTGCCGGAGGCCGAACGCCACTGCGGGGCCCCGTCACCGCGCACACCGATGTAGGTGAAGGAGTTCTTGATGTAGTTGCCGACGCAGGTGCCCTTGCTGAAGTCCAGCTTGTAGCCGTTCCAGTGCGAGTACGTCCCGGAGGCGTGGCCGGTCTCCGTGCCGCCGGTGATGTTCAGCGCGCAGCCGCTGGCCCGCTTCAGGGTCTGGGCGCCCTGGGCGGTGGCCAGGTTGAGCTGCTCGAAGGACGTGCAGGTGGGCTTGTTGCGGTCGGAGCAGTTGCCCGACGACGACCAGGTGATGCCGACCTCGCGGAACATCGAGGTGGCGGTGGAGTGGCTGATCTTCGTGACGGCGAAGGCGTCGGTGGCGGTGCCCATGACGACGGCGCCGGGAGCGACGACCAGGGAGAGCGCGGTCACTATTGACCTGAACCTGACAGCCATGGGGGATTTGAGATGTTTCACGTGGAACCTCCTGCGAATGCCGTGTGGGGATTGACCGTGCAGGTGGTGCTGGGTGTTGCCAGGTCGTGCCGGTGGTGCGGAGCGCACCGGTCGTGCAGGTGGTGCGGAGCGCACCGGTCGTGCAGGTCGCGCAGGGAGATGATGCCGGTGTCTACGCGCGTTGGCCAGAGGGCGGGCGCCCTGGCGGCTCATCAATGAGGCGGGTGGCCAGGCGATAGGTCACCTCGATGTCCCGGTACTGGCGGCCGGCCACGACCGATTCGGGCAGATTGACCCGCCGGCTGCGGGACACCGAGTCGCGCTCGCGCGTGCCGGAGAAGGTCACTTCGGTGAGGGGCTGCTCGTCGAAGAGGAGGCGGTCGCCGCGGACGGTGGCGTCGAAGGAGATGTCCGGCTCGGGGTCAGGCGTTCACGGCGGTTCGGGGGGCTCCTCCGGGGGGCGGCGGCGGACGGGCCGCTTGGCTCCGGCCGACCGCCGTTTGGCGCTGCGCGAGGCCGAGGCCGAGCTCTTCGCGGTACCGGCTGCCGCATCCTGTGCGGTGCCACCCGCCTCCTCGGTGGTGTCGCCGACCGTGCGTGCGGCCCGACCGCCGGTGTCCTCGACCGTGCGTGCGGCCCGACCGCCGGTGTCCTCGACCGTGCGTGCGGCCCGGCCCCCGGCTTCTTCCGCCGTGCGTCCGGCCCGGCTGCCGGCCTCCTCCGCCGCGCGTCCCGCCCGTCCACCGGCCTCCTCGACCGTCCGCCCGGCGCGGCCGCCGACGTCCTCCACGGTGCGCCCGGCGCTCTCACCGACCTCCTCGGCAGCGCGACCGGCACCTCTGCCGACGCCCTCCGCCGCGCGACCGGCGCCCTCCGCCGCCCGCCCGGCGCCACCGCCGACCTCCTCCGCCGCGCGCCCCGCACCGCTGCCCACGTCCTGCACGGCCCCTCCGGCGCCACGCCCGACGTCCTCCACGGCACCCCCGGCACCACGGCCGACCTCCTCCACAGCGCCCCCGGCGCCGCGCCCGACATCCCGCACGGCACCGCCAGCTCCCCTGCCGACCTCCTGCACCGCTCCCCCGGCACCCTCGCCGACATCCTCGACGGCCTGCCCCGTGCCCGTGCCGATCTCGCGGACGGCCTCGCCGGCGCCACCGCCGACCTCCTGCACGGCGGCACCGATGCCGCGGGTCAGGTGCTCCAGCATCTCAGGGTTGCGGTCGAGCGTGGTCAGCACCCGGTCCACAATCCGGGCGACGTTGTCCAGGCGCACCCTGAGCTGGGCCTGTGCCTCCACCCCGGCGATGCGCAGATGGACCCTGCCCAGGCTGACGTCGGCGCCCACGCTCAGCCGCAGCAGGTCCAGCACCTCCGCCTTGAGCGAGACATGCGCCCGCAGGTCCTGGACCTCCAGGTCGATCTCCTCGACCTGGACCTTGGGCACGTCGAGGAAGACGTCGGGCGTCGAATCGTCGTCGCCGTAGCCGTTGTTGTAGCCGTTGTTGTAGGCGTCGGCGTCCTCGTACTCCTCGGCGTCGCCCTCATAGACCTCGGCGTCCTCGGCGTTCTCGGCGTCGTCCTGCATCGCTGCGCCTCCGTATGCCTGTGCGCGGCCCGTCTGCGCCGGTCCCTGCAAGTCTCCCACTCAGGGACACTCCGGTCATTTCAGAAAAACGGCACAGGATTGCTGCGCGCGGCCCGTTCCGTACCCTGGCGGCATGCGGATGCGCCCCACTCTGAGCTGGACCCCTCCCGCGGACCTGCCGCCGGGCAGCACGGACTTCGAGCGGGTCGTCGATGCGCTGCGCGCCGGTGGGGTGCTGGTGCTCAGCGGTGCGGGCATCTCCACGGAGTCCGGGATTCCCGACTACCGGGGCGAGGGCGGCAGCCTGAGCCGGCACACCCCGATGACGTACCAGGAGTTCGCCGCCAGTGCGCGGGCGCGGCGCCGGTACTGGGCCCGCAGTCACCTCGGCTGGCGCACCTTCGGCCGTGCCCTGCCCAATGCGGGGCACCGGGCGGTGGCGGCGCTGGAGGCGCACGGCCTGGTCTCCGCCGTGATCACTCAGAACGTGGACGGACTCCATCAGAGGGCGGGCAGCGGGAACGTCGTGGAGCTCCACGGGAGTCTCGCCCGGGTCGTCTGCCTCACATGCGGTGCCGCCAGTCCGCGCGCGGAGCTGGCCCGGCGGCTGGAGGAGGCCAATCCGGGCTTCTCCCCCACGGCCGCGGGCATCAATCCGGACGGGGACGCCGACCTCACCGACGCCCAGGTCGGGGACTTCCGTGTGGTGCCGTGCACGGTCTGCGGCGGCATCCTCAAACCCGATGTGGTGTTCTTCGGCGAGGCCGTCCCGCCGCAGCGCGTCGAGCACTGCCGCCGCCTGGTCAGGGAGGCCGCCTGTCTGCTGGTCCTGGGCTCCTCGCTGACGGTCATGTCCGGGCTCCGGTTCGTCCGCCTGGCGGAGCGGTCCGGGAAGCCGGTGCTGATCATCAACCGTGACCCGACCCGGGGCGACACCCACGCCCTCACCCGTGTCGCCCTGCCGCTGGGGGCCGCCCTGACGGGCGTGGCCGAGCGGCTGGGTGTTCAGGTCGCCGAGCGTGTCGCGGCGACCTGAACAGTCCGAGCGAAGAGGCGCGGACCGGCCCGAACGAAGACGCGGACCGGACTCCGCCGGCCTGACGCGTACTCAGACGCCTGGGCAGCCGGCGGTCACAGGTCCTGGATCCGCCGGAAGCGCTGCTCGGCCTCCAGCTCGAACGCGACCTCCAGCAGCTTGCGTTCGCTTCCTGGGCGCCCGGAGAACATGACGCCGATGGGCAGTCCGTCGTCCGTGGCGCTCGCTGCGGGGACGGACATCGACGGAGTGCCGGCCACGTTGTCGACCGGGGTGAAGGCGACGTAGGCGAGGATCCGTTCGACCAGCGTGGTGTACGGGACCGTCGGGCTGAGGTGTCCGAGCGGCGGCGTGGTGTGGGCGAGCACCGGGGAGAGCAGCAGGTCGAAGCCGCGGAAGGCTGCCGCATAGGCCACCTTGGTGCGCTTGAGCCGGCGCAGCACCCCCGGCGTGCGGCGCCAGTTGCGCAGGTAGTCCTCGCGCAGCCCCCGGCTGAGGCCGTCCATGCGGCGGTGGTCGAAGTCCGGGCCGAGGGTGCGGCCCGTGACGCCGAGCAGGAACGACAGCATGCCCCAGAAGACGAGGAAGTCGTCGGTGAAGCTGGGGTCGATGTCCGGTGCCACCGGCTCCAGGGTGTGGCCGAGCCGTTCGAGGGTCGCCGCGGTCTGCTCGACGGCCGCTCGCGTGGCGGCGTCGGAGCGGACGCCGTTCGGGGAGTCCAGCAGGAAGCCGATGCGCAGGCGTCGCTCCGAGGGGCCCTCGACCAGGCCGACGGGCGGGAGTTTCGGATTGCGCTTGTACGACTCGGCGGCGGCGAGGAACGCGGCGGAGTCCCGCACGGTTCGGCTCACGATGCCGTCGCTGACGATGTCTATGGGGAGCTGACGGCTCTGCGCGTTGGCCACCACCCGGCCGCGGGTGGGCTTGAGCCCGACCAGTCCGCAGCAGGCCGCGGGGATGCGGATGGAGCCGCCGCCGTCGTTGGCGTGGGCGATGGGCACGGCGCCGGCCGCGACGAGCGCGGCGCTGCCGCCGGACGAACCGCCCGCCGAGAAGCCCGTGTTCCAGGGGTTGCGGACGGGGTCGGCGCCCTCGTACTCGGTGGTGGGGCTGAAGCCGAACTCCGGCATCCGGGTCTTGCCCAGGACGGTGACGCCGGTGCCGAGGAACTGCCGGGCGAACGGCGCGTGGCGGCGGGCGGCCCTCGGGGTGAAGGCGGCGCTGCCGTGCCCCGTGGGCAGGCCCTGGTAGTCGGTGTTGTCCTTGACGAACGTCGGCACTCCGGCGAGCGGGCCGTCCGCCCGCGTCGCGTGCTCCGGTGCGTCGATGAGCAGTTGGACCGCGTTGAGCCGTGCGTCGACGGCCCGCACCCGCTCGGCCGCGGCCCGGGCCGCTTCGGCGGCGCTCACCTCGCCGCGCCGGATCGCCTCGGCGAGACCGACGGCGTCGTGGTCTCCCAGTGCGTCGTCGCGGAAGGCGTGCACCGTGGTCCGTTCTTCGAATGTCGTCACCGCTGTTCGGCCCCCGGCTCTGTGGAACGTTGGACCTCCATCATTCCTTACCCGCGAGTAACACGCGAGGGTTTCGCGCATCCTCGTGCAACCGATCTGCGTCCTCCCCGAGGCTGGGGTTCCGGGGCCGGCGACATGACGGCTTTGCCACCCCTCGACCAGAGCGAATGACACAATACGGGGTGAATGGGGCGCGACTGCCTCGTCCGGAGAGGGAGACACGGATGACCCGGCACACAGGCAAGGTGGTCTGCGACATCACGATCTCGGTCGACGGGTACTCGGCCGGGCACCACCAGACCGAGGAGCGCCCGTTCGGCGACGACGGCGGGGACGGCACGGGCGCGGGGCTGCACGCCTGGATGTTCGACACGCCGGACGAGAACCGGGCCGAGCTGGCGCGGCTGGGCTCCGCCCGGGCGTTCATCATGGGGCGCAACATGTTCGGCCCGGTGCGCGGCGAGTGGGACCGGAAGTGGAACGGCTGGTGGGGCGACAATCCCCCGTTCCACGCCCCGGTGTTCGTGCTGACCCATCATGCGCGCAAGCCGCAGCCGATGGAGGGCGGCACCATCTTCCACTTCGTCACCGACGGCATCGAGTCGGCCCTGGAGCAGGCGCGTGCGGCGGCCGGTGACGGCGATGCGGCGATCCAGGGCGGCGCGACCACGGTCAACCAGTACCTCACGGCGGGCCTGATCGACGAACTGCGCCTGCACATCGCCCCGCTGACGCTGGGCGGCGGCACCCGCCTGTTCGAGGGCGTGCCGCCGCTCTCCCTCGAGCAGGTCGGGTCCCGGGCGGCGAGCCAGGTCACGCATGTGACGTACCGCCTGCCGCGCTGAGCCACCGGCCCCTGAGCACGAGTTGGCACCCGCCCGGCGTCGGGCGGGCGGGCGCCACCGCCGCGTAGCGGAGGGGAGCGGCTCGGGGCTAGGTCGTTTGGATCAGCCTGCGGGAATCGCCGGCGCCTTGTCAGCACCGGTGAGCGGGGTCTGGTGCGTGCAGCTGCAAGGCGGAGGAGGGCGCCGATGCGGAGCATCGGCAACCGGTGACAACGCCGCAGATGCGCGTGCCAGACCCCGCGTCCGCGGGCTGATCGAAACGACAGGCCCTAGGAGATCTGGGCCTTGTCGTACAGGGCCTTGGCCGTGTCTCCGAAGTACGGGCCGAACATGCGGTTGGGCAGGAAGGTGTAGCCGAAGCTGTTCAGCGAGACCTGCAGACCGGTGCCGGACGCCTCGTCGAAGCCGGTGAACCAGGGGCCGCCGCTGGAGCCTCCGGTCATGTTGCAGGCGAGGCTGTGGTCCTGGGAGAACAGGAAGTCCTTGGAGCTGTTGCCGCTGCAGTAGATGAGTTCGGAGCCGTCGTACGGTGAGGCGGCCGGGAAGCCGAAGGCGTACATGCGCTTGTTGTAGCCGCCGTTGAACTGCAGGCCCTGGGCGCCCACCACGTCGGTGAGCTTCTTGCCGTTCAGCGGGGCGACGACCGCGGCGCCGACGTCGTGGTTGATGTCCTCGCTCGCCTCCCACTGGGGCGTGGTGAGGGTGCGGGTGGCGGTCCACTGGCCGTAGGGCGCGTTGCCGTTGTCGTAGGCGGGCACGAAGACCCAGTTGGTGTGCCAGCTGCCCTGGTACTTCACGCAGTGCCCGGCCGTGATGACGGTGCTGGCGTTCTGGCTGGTGACGGCGTTGCCGGAGCAGGAGGCGGTGCGGCCCTGGAAGGTGAAGAACACCCGGCCCGAGGTGGTCTTCACGGCTCCGCCGCCGGTCCACGGGCCGCCGGGCTGGGGGAAGGCGGCCGGGGTTGCGGGCACCACCGTGGGCGTGCGGTGGCCGGCGCCGGGAGCCTCGAGGTTCTTGGGGGGCGAGGCCAGCTCGAGGTCGAGGGGCTTGGCGCTGCGCATGCGCTCCGGGGTCCAGAAGGTCTTGGAGGCGCGCTGTTCGGCGAGCGGGACGGTACGGGACTCGGCCGACGGAGCTGCGCCGGTGCCGGAGGGTGCGGCGCTGGCGGAGGCGGAGTTCATCAGCCCGCCGGCGAACAGGGCTCCCGCGGCCAGCAGGACGCCGGTGGCAGTGCGGTGTCGTCTCACGCAGGTCTCCTTCTGCCGTGCCGGGCTCCGTTGCGCGGGTCCCGGCAGGGTGGGGGATGAAGAGCGGTGCGGACAGACGTGCGTGAGGCAGAGTGCCACGGAAATTGTCCGTTGTCAGGACCGCGTCAGACCCAGAATCTCTCGCAGGCGGCCTCCGGCAGCGACGAAGCCGAAGGGCCGGGCGCGCAGTTGACCGGCTTTCGCAACGCTTCTGTGTGAAGCTGTCGGCATGGAACCAGCACACGACGATCTCAGGGCACGGCTGCAGACCGACCGACCGCATTCCGCCCGGGTGTGGAACTACCTGCTCGGCGGCAAGGACAACTATCCCGTCGACATCGAGGCGGGCGAGGCGATCCTCGCGACCTTCCCCGAGTTCGCCTCCGTCGCCCGGCAGCAGCGAAGGTTCCTCGCGCGTGCCGTGCGTTTCCTGGCCGGGGAGGCCGGCATCCGCCAGTTCCTGGACATCGGCACCGGGCTGCCCACCGCCGACAACACCCATGAACTGGCCCAGCGGATCGCCCCGGAGAGCCGCATCGTCTACGTGGACAACGATCCCCTCGTCCTGGTGCACGCCCGGGCGCTGCTCACCAGTAGCCCCGAGGGCGCCTGCGCCTATGTGGACGCCGACGTCCGCGACCCGGACCGCATTCTGGCCGAGGCGTCGAAGACCCTGGACCTGGACCGCCCGGTGGGGCTGACCATGCTGGGCATCCTGGGGCAGATCTCCGACGAGGACCGCCCGGCCGAGCTGGTGAGCGCCCTGCTGGACGGTCTGCCCGCGGGCAGCTGGCTGGCCCTCAGCGACGGCACGAACACCAACGAGGCGCTCAACCGGGCGGTCGAGGTGTACAACCGGCAGTCGGCGAACACCTATCACCTGCGGTCGCCGCAGGAGATCGCCTCCTTCTTCTCCGGGCTCGACGTGGTGGAGCCGGGGGTCGTTCCCACGGTCGAGTGGCGTCCCGACCCCGGCCGGCCCGATCAGGACGCCCCGCACGTCTCGATCGCCGGGGTCGCGGCCAAGCGCTGACCCGCCGTCGGCCGTGAGCCGTGAGACTCAGATCCTGCGGCCCTCGCGCAGCTCCAGCCGCTCCCCGCCGAAGCGGGCGCGGAAGTTCCGGTCGTGGGAGACCGCGACCACCGCGCCCGGGTACTCGGCGAGCGCGGCCTGGAGGTCCTCGGCCAGGTCCAGTGCGATGTGGTTGGTCGGCTCGTCGAGGACCAGGAGGTCGGCGGGCCGGGTGACCAGGGTCGCGATCTGCAGGCGCCGCTGCTGCCCCGCGGAGAGGGCGGCGACGGGGACGTGCAGGTCCTCCTCACGGAACAGCCCGAGGGACAGCAGCTGTTCGGCGTACTCGTCCGGAAGCCCGGGCCGCCCGGCGGCGAAGGCGGCGAGCAGCGGGAGCCGGGTGGAGTGCGCGGGCAGCTCCTGCTCGAGGTGGCCGATCCGGGCGGTGCGGCGCACCGTCCCCGCGTCCGGTTCGAGGTCTCCGGCGAGAACGCGCAGCAGGGTGGTCTTGCCCGCGCCGTTCTCGCCGGTGACGAGCAGCCGTTGTCCGGGCTGGACCGTCAGGAGCCCGTCCAGGTGAAGCCGTTGGGCGACGCGTACGTTCTCCAGTTCGGCGAGGGGGCCCTGAGCCGCGGCGCCGGTGGAGGCCGGGGCCGCCGTGAAGCGGAGCGGCTGCGGGGGCTCGGGCACCGGGTTGCGGCGCAGCTGGGCCAGGCGCTCCCGTACCGCGCGCACCTGCCCGCCGAGCTTGGCCTCGCTGGAGCGGCGGTGCTTGCCGAACCCCTGCTTCGGGTCGCGGCCGGTGGTGGCCAGGCGCCGCCCGGCGGCTTCCAGCAGCTCCTCCATCCGCTCGACCTCCTCGACCCAGTCCGCGTACCGCTGCTGGGCGCGGCGGCGGGCGGCGGCCTTGGCGGCGCGGTAGCCCGCCCAGCCGTCGCCGTACCGGTGCACGGTGCGCTCGTCGCGGTCGACCTCGAGGATGGTGGTGGCGATGCGCTCCAGGAAGCCGCGGTCGTGGGTGACGGCGACGACGGTGCCGCGGTGGGCGCGCAGACGCTCCTCCAGCCAGTGCAGGGCTGCCGCGTCGAGGTGGTTGGTCGGCTCGTCCAGGAGCAGCAGTTCGGGGGCTGCGGCCAGCACGCAGGCGAGCGCGAGCCGCGACTGCTCACCGCCGGAGAGCGTGCCGAGCGGGCGGTCACGGGTGATCCGGGCGAGCCCGAGACCGTGCAGGGCCGCGTCCACCCGGGCGTCGGCCTCGTAGCCGCCGCGCTCCTCGTAGGCGGTCAGCAGGTCGCCGTAGGCGGCGAGTTGTTCATCGGTGGCGTCGGCGAAAGACTGCTCGGCGGCACGGAGCCGGCGTTCCAGGTCCCGCAGGTCGGACAGGGCGAGGTCGACGGCGTCCTGCACGGTGCAGGACGGGTCGAGGCCGAGGGTCTGGGCGAGGTGTCCGGTGCCTCCGGGGAGCTGACGGTGATCTCTCCGGCGTCCGGCGCCTCGGCCCCGGCGAGCAGCCGCAGCAGGGTGGACTTGCCGGATCCGTTCTCTCCGACGACGGCCACCTTCTCGCCGGGGCGCACGGTGAAGGTGACCTGGTCGAGGACGGTGTGGGTGCCGTAGGTCTTGGTGACGTCCTTGACGGACAGCTGCGCCACGGCGGCCGGGCGGCGGTGACGGTGGGGCGGGCAGCGGTGGGGGCAGGAGTACGGGCGCGGTCGCGCATATGGCTTTCCCTGGGCATGCGAAGGGTCTGCGGGCAGGCAGGACGGCGGCATCGGCCGTGCCCGGGATCAGACGAAGAAGAAGAAGAAAGCCATGCCGCCACCATAGCAAGACGAACCGTCTCGTTCCAACAGTGGCCCCTTATCACAGGGTGCGGAGCACCACCCGCCCGCAGCCACCCTCAGGGGTGATCCGCCCCCCAACCCGGCTCGGACGCCGGGTGCGCCTCCCTACGATCTTGGCCTCCCCCCACATCGGAGGTAGTGATGAGACGGCCAGGCCTTCGTCCTGCACACGGGGACGATCGCGCCCGTCGGACGAAGGCGACTTGTGGTCACGGCGACTTGTGGAGCCGTCCCTCGGGCGCGTCGGCGGGTGTCGTGGGCGGGAGGGGCGGCAGGCCATGGGCGAGGCCGGGCAGCAGCACCGGCTCCAGCCGCAGCCGGTCCTGGGCGGTGAGATACCGCTCCAGCTCCGGCGACCGGTAGCCCGCGTCGCGGTCGTAGCGCTCCTTGGCGGGCACCGCGAGGAACTCGTTCCCGTCCGGCTCGCCCTCGTCGTTCACCGCCGCGCCCAGCGGCCGGTGCAGCGGCCTGGACAGCCGGTAGATGCCGGAGCGTGAGGAGTGCAGCGGGCCGGCGCTGTCCGGCCGTACCTGGAAGTCGATGCTCTCCTGAGGTCTCATCACCTTCGGTCCGGCGTCGCTGAGCACGTCGGTGTCGAATTCGAGGCCGTACCGGCGGGCCTGATCGACCATCCACAGCAGGGCGATGTCGGAGAGGCCGGTCTCCTTGTATCCGCCGCCGACATCGGAGTGCGCGCCGGGGTACCAGACCTGCTTCAGTTCCTGGCCCTGCCCTGCGGCGCCGGACTGCTGGTGCCAGAGGGCCGGCCGGAACGCCGAGCGCTGCTCGTCGATGGCGAGGGCGTGGAAGGCGCCCTGGATCCAGCTGCTCAACTCCGTGTTGTGGAAGGCCCATCGGCGGTTGAAACGGTCCGCCGCGGGCCGCAGAAATGCCGCGTCCGGGACCGGGATGCCGAGGGCGCCGACCGTGTCCCACACCCCGATGAACCGGATGTCCGTCTCGTAGGCGTAGGAGCGGCGGAACAGCGTGGCCGCCGCTCCGTTGGGCTTCTCGATGCGGTCCCGGTACAGCGCCCAGGCCTCCGGGATGCGGTCGGCGTGGCCGCGGCGCAGCACACCGCAGTGCCGTACCAGCCCGGAGAGGCTGCGGGCGGTGAACGCGCCCCGGCTGAAGCCGAAGAGGAACAGCTCGTCGCCGGGCTCGTAGGCCTCGACGAGGAACCGGTAGGCGGCGGCGACGTTGCGAGAGAGGCCCACGCCGAACGCCCCGCCCCGCAGCCGTTCGCGCCGCCGGGTGCCGACCCCGCTGTGGTAGTGGACGCGCTGTTCCTTGCCGGCGACGGTTCCCCGGCTCACCGCCAGGGCGACCTTGGCGACATTGGTCTTGCTGGGCTGGTCCGCGAAGTTCCAGGTGCCGTCACAGCAGACGACCAGACGTTGGGTCATGTCCAGCCCTCCTCACGAGGGTGCGGAGCGGCACGGAGCACCACTTCCATGCTGTCACCGTGCAGGTGCCCCCGCCACGCGAGTCCGCCCCGGCAACGGAACATGCCGTGCCGGGGGCGGACATGAGGGCCGCTGCCGCTACGGCTTCTTGCCGAGCCGGCCCGGCCACCACGCCTTGGCGCGGAGCGCTACGAGGAAGACGAAGCCGTACAGCGGCACCGAGGGGTCGGTCCCGGTGAAGCCGAAGACGTGGGTGAACACCAGGGAGGCGATGCCGAGCGTGGCGAGGAAGCTGAGCGCCACGGTGGCCACCAGCAGGGCGGGCACCAGCAGGGAGCGCAGCAGGCCCACCAGGACGAGGAAGATCACCGCGAGGACCACGGGGACGATCAGCGCGCGGTCCCGTTCGGCGGTGCGCAGGGTGTCGTACTGCTGGGCGGTGTAGCCGCCGACGAGGGCGTCCGCGCCCGGCACCGAGCCGACCGCGTCGCGCAGCCGGGCGATCGTCTCCTTGGCCTCCTCGCTGTCGTCTCCTTGGCCTCCTCGCTGTCGGCGGCGGAGGCGAGCGTGACGTCCACGCGGGCGCGTCCGTCGACGACGTACGGCTCCCCTCCGGGGCGGCCGGAGCGGCTCACGGGCGCGGCCGAGGTTCGCCGGAGCCCGGCGACGCGGGTCCGGCCGGCTGTGCGGTGTCCGCCCCGCTGTTGTCCCTGTCTGCTCTGGCCACGCGATCAGCCTATAGAGCGCGGCGAGGCGGCCGGCCCGCGCCCCGGCGGGACGGGGACGAGGGTGGTCACCGGGCCAGCCCGTAGGCGCTGCGTGCCACCAGGTACAGGCCGGTCACCACGCTGCCGGTCACGATCGCCCGCTCGGCGTGGTCCGTCATCCAGGTGCGCAGGGCGAGCAGGCGCTCCGCGGCGGCCTCCGGCCTGAGGAGCGCGTAGAGCTCGGCGGCGAGGAGACCGGCCGTCGCGATGACGCAGAACGCCACCAGCGTCAGCCAGGTGTCGGACTTGGAGGTGTCCCCGTCCACGACGGTCACCGCGCCCGCGGCGACCAGGCCCCACGGCTGGAGGAGGACGGCGAGCGCCGCGGCCGGCCAGATCACGCCGCGTTCGATACGGGACGTCAGAAAGCCCGATGATGCGGCGTCGCCCGCGCCCGCCCTGCCGTCCGTGCCGCCGCGCCCGCCGTCGCCCGGCTCGCGGTCCGCGGGGTGTTCGGCGGGCGGCCGTGGGTGCCGGTGCCGGTGGATGCCGTACGCCACAAGGCACAGGCCGACGAGGAGCTTCAGCGCGAGGTGCGCCGTGGACGGGGGCGATCTGGGCTCCGGGGGGCGGCCGCCGGTCAGCGTCAGCACCAGGGTGATCACCACGACGAAGCACGCCGTCCACCCCGCGATGAAGACCAGTCCCGCCCGTGTCCCTCTCGCGGATGCCACCACCACGGCGAACGCCATGAGCGGCAGGGGGTCGAGGGTGATGGCGAGGGCGATGAGCAGCAGGTCGAGGACCATGGGCCGGGCCATCCCGTCGGACACGTACGGACCGAGCCTATGCAAGGTCGCCCCGTGGCGGTGGGTGGCGTGGATCGCGCTGTGGCTGGGCGCGCTGGTGCTGCAGGGGTGGCTGCACAGTGTGAGCGACGCGGGGGTGGTGCTCGCCGTCGTCGCCATCGTCGTCATCTTCGTCATGCAGACGGTGATGTGGTGGTGGACCCAGCATCTGCTGCTGGGCGGCGCGGTGCGCTGGGGGCCGCTGCTGCCGGGAGCCGTGCTCACGGCGCTCGCGGTCGAGGGCCTGTCGGTGACGGCGCACTTCTACATGCCGCGGGCGCTGAACCGGACGCTCGCCGAGTACGGTCCGGCCGGTTCGGTGTTCGTGCTGCTGTCCTGGCTGATCGTGATGGCGGTGGCGGTCGCCGTCGCCCTCACCGTGGGGGCCGTGCTCTCCCAGGAGCCGTTCCTCGGACGCCGCCTCGGGGCTGCCGTGCCACCGGCCGGACGCCACGGGAAGGGCTGAGACACCCTGTCCCCCGGACGGCCGTACCGCGCTGGTCGGCCGGGGCGGCCGGTGGTGCGCTGGGGGCAGACATCCGTGCTGCCAGGAGGCTTCACATCATGATCCGTCCGTCCCGCACCGTCCGTGTCCTCGCCGCCGTGGTGGCCTCGGGTGCCCTGCTGACCACCGCGGCCTGCTCCGGCGACGGCGGGGACGGGGAGACCCGGTCCGCCGAGGTCGCCGCGTCCCCGAAGGAGTCCCGGGCCGCCGCTCCCGCCGCCCGGCAGACCACCACGCCCGCCGGCGACCTGACCGAGGAGGGCGCGCGGGCGGCGCTGATCACCGAGGCGGACATCGAGGACGACTGGACGCAGGTGGACGATGCGGAGAAGTGGCGCGACAGCCTGCTCATCGGTGACGTGGACGTGGACGACTTCATCACCGCCGAGGCGGACGCCGCCGACTGCCAGCGGCTGCTCGACGGCCTCTACAGCGAGGAGCTGCTGGGCAAGCCGTCCGGGGCCTCGGCGCTCACCGGGTTCACCCAGGGCGACTCGCGGCTGCTGTACCAGGTGGCCGCCTACGACCGGGCCGAGCTGGACGACTCGATGAACTGGCTGGAGTCCCTGCCGGAGAAGTGCGACCAGTTCACGGCCACCGCGTCGGGGGGCGAGGAGCGCACCGTGCAGGTGGTCGAGTACCAGCTGCCCGACGAGGGCGACGAGCGGCAGGGTCTGGAGGTGACGGTCCAGGGCACGGTCGACGGCTCGCCGGCCACGCTCACCCTGGACATCGGCGTGGTGCGCGTCGGTTCGGACGCGCTCACGGTCACGGCGGGCGGCCTGAACGGCGGCGAGAAGGATTCCGTGGAGGCCGCGCTGCAGCAGGGCACCGAGCGGCTGAAGGACGTGCTGGCGGGCCGCACGCCGCCCGCGTCGCCGACCTCGTGACCGGAGCGGCCCGTGCCGCAGATGCTGAACGGCGCCGGCTCGTGAGCGGCGCCGGTGTCACCGTGCGGCGTAGGGGCCGGTGCCGTCGGCCTGCAGCGGCTGTGCGCCCGCGACCAGCAGGGCCACGTCGTCGTGGCCGGCCGGGTGCGGCAGGCGCCTGAGCAGCCGGTCGCAGGTCTCCTCCACCGAGCCGTACGGCGGTGACAGCTGCCGCAGAAGGAAGTTCAGGCGTTCGTCGATGGGGTCGTGGCGGGTCTCGACCAGCCCGTCGGTGTAGAGGATCAGCTGGTCACCGGGGTTCATATCGAGGGTGGTCGTCTCGAAGGGGACGCCGCCCACGCCCAGCGGGGTGCCGACGCGCAGGTCGAGCAGCCGGGGTGGCCGGCCCGCCTTCAGGAACACCGGCGGCAGGTGTCCGGCGGAGGCCACCACCAGGCGGCGCGTGTGCGGGTCGTAGACCGCGTACAGGAAGGTCGCCAGGTACGGGTCCAGGCTTCGGGCGATCTTGTCCAGGTGGGTGAGGATCAGGGAGGGGCCGAGGTCGAGGTCGGCGAGGGTGGAGGTGGCGGTCCGCAGCCGTCCCATGGTGGTGGCCGCCGGGATGCCGCTGCCCATCACGTCGCCCACGGTGAGCGCGGTGCGGTCGCCGTCGAGGGGGATGGCGTCGTACCAGTCGCCGCCGACCTCGCTGAAGGCCTGCGCGGGCCGGTAGCGGGCGGCGACCTGCAGGCCGGGGTGGTGGGGCGAGAGCCGGGGCAGCAGGCTGCGCTGCAGGGTCTCGGCGGTGCTGCGGATGTGCTGGTGCAGCACGGCGTTGTCCATGCTCAGCGCGGCGGACGAGGCGAGTTCGAGGGCGAGGGCGACGTCGTCGTCGTCGAACGGCACGGGGTTGCGGGCGCGGGCCAGCGCCATCACGCCGATGATCTCGCCGCGGGCGATGAGGGGGACGGCCATGTCGGTGTGGACCCCGGCCCGTTCGAGCAGCCGGGCGGCCGCGGGGTCGGCGGCGATCCGGGCGAAGTCGCCCTTGACATGGGTGATCAGCTGGGGGCGGCTGGTGCGGATGCAGCGGGCGGCCGGGTGGTCGGCGTGGTACGTGGTCAGGTGGCCCGGCGGGACGATGGCCTGGGCGGCGTCGGTGGGGTAGGCGGTCTTCACGGCGAGCGCGCGGAACAGCGGCGGGCCTTCGCCGAGGCCGGTACGGCCGGTCTGCAGGAGGGAGTCGAGCAGGTCCACCGCGACCATGTCCGCGAGGTCGGGGACGACGACGTCGGCGAGTTCCTGCGCGGTGCGTTCCACCTCCAGCGTGGTGCCGATGCGGGAGGAGCCGCCGGCCACCAGGCGCAGCCGCTGCTGGGCGCGGTCGGCCCGCCGCGCGGCCCGGAACTGGTCGGTGACGTCGACGACGACATTGGCGATGCCCAGCACATGGCCGCGGTGGTCCTCCAGCCGGTACAGCGACATGTTCCAGGCCCGTTCCTCGTCCCGGTCGGTGCCGGTGGGGCCCACCACCTGCTGGTCCACCACCGGGGCCCCGCCCTCCAGCACCCTCCGCATCGCGGCCTCGACGCCCGCGTACGGCTCGGCGGGCAGCACGTCGCGGAACCGCCGGCCCAGGTGGTCGGCGACGGGATGGCCGTCCATGGCCGCGAGCGCCGGATTGACGGCCAGGTAGCGCAGATCGGTGTCGAGGACGGACAGTCCGATGGGGGCCTGGGCGACCAGCCTCTCGGACAGGGCGAGCTTGCGTTCCATCTGCCGCACGGTGGACCGGTCGGTGGCCAGTCCCAGGGCGAAATGCGCGCCGTCGCTGTCGGTGAGGCGCATGGTGCGCAGTTCGATCATCCGGGTGCTGCCGTCCTTGTGCCGGACCGGCATGGCCCCGGCCCAGCCCCGGCCGGTCACCATCACCTCGGCGAACAGCCGCAGCCCGGACCGGCGGTGCTCCGGGTGCAGCAGCAGGGGCGCGGCGTACTCCCCCACGGCCTCGGCGCGGGTGTAGCCGAACAGTTCCTCCGCCTGCGGGCTCCACATGTCGATCCGGCCGTCGGGCTCGACGAGCACCGCGGCCACGCCCAGCAGATCCATCAGGCCGCTCGGACCCGCAGCCCCGTCCTCCGCGCCCGCCGGCCCGAAGGGCTGCTCCGCTCGGCTCATCGCACTCACTCCCTCTACCTGCCTACCTCACGGGCGCCTCAGCTGCAGCGCACCAGGCAGGTACGGCCGTCTCCGGCGCGGCGGCCGCTCCCACCCACGATGCGGCACCCGCGGCCCCGCGGCGAGGGGACCCGCCGGGAGACCCGGCAACACGCCCTCCGGGCGGCGCGGCCCCGTGCCGCCCGTGCGGAGCCGGCCGGACGCCGGGCGGTGCGGCCCCGTGCCGGACCGGTGCCCGCGGCGGACACCGCCGGGACCGCGAGGGCTCCCCGGCGGTGTCCGGCGCGTGCGGCGTAGGCTGCCCTCGGCATGCGAGACGGCTCGGGCGGGGAACGGCATGGCAGTTGAGGCAGGCGGCGGGGCGTGGGGATCCGTGCTCGACTCGGTGGTGGTGTACGCGCAGGGCGCGCTGTGCCGCCGCCGGGCACGGGGCCGGGTGCCGGCCGGCGGGCGGGTGCGGGTGCGGGATCTGCCGCGTTCCCTCGACCCCGATTCGCTGCGGGCGCGCGTGGTGGGGGCCGCCGGGGTGCGCGTCACCCAGGCCCGGGTGGAGGTCGAGGCCGAGCCGCTCGGCACGGACACGGCCGACGCCCTGCTGCGCGAGGTGGAGCGGCTGCGCGAAGAGCATGCGGCGGCCCGGGACCGGCGGGACCGGCAGCTCGCACGGATCGGGGAGGTCGAGGCGCTGCGCCCGGTGCCGCCGCCCCGCAGGAAGGACGACGACACGCACCGGCGCACTCCGGTCGACGCCTGGCTGGAGCTGGCCGGCTTCGTCGACGAGCGGCTGACCAAGCTGCACGCCCGGCTTGTCGAGCTGGAGGAGGAGCTGCGCCGGGTCGAGCACGAGCTCGCGATCGCCGTGGACCGGCACGCCCGCGCCTCGAACGACACTCCGGCGGCGCATGTGGAGACCGCTGTGTGCGCGGTACTGGTCCTCGACGGCGCGGCCGGCCCCGACGACGCCGGCGACACCGACGACACCGGCGAGGTGGAGGTCGAGATCGAGTACGGGGTGCCCGGCGCGCTCTGGGTGCCCGCCTACCGGCTGACGCACCGCCGGGGCGACGGGGAGGCGCGTCTGGTGCTGCGTGCCTCGGTCGCCCAGCGCACGGGCGAGGACTGGACCGGTGTGCGCATCGCCTTCGCCACCGCCGACTTGCGGCGCCGCACCGACCTGCCGCGGCTGCGGTCGGTCCGCATCGGGCGGAGCCAGCCGGCCCCGGCCCCGTCCGGCTGGCGCGAGCCCCCTGCGGGCCTGGCCGATCTGTTCGCCGGGTACGACGCGGCGGGACCCCGCCCCGGCGCCCGGGCCGTGGACGGCCTGGCCGCGGGCGCCCCGGCGGTGGCCGTGGATATGACGGCGGGCACGTTGGACACGGCGGGCGCGGCGGCCGGGCCTCCTACGCCCCCGATGCCCGTGGCCGCGTACGGTTCACCGCCCCCGGCCCCCGGCGGTCCGGCCCCCGGCGGGAGTGAAGTCCTCGACCTCTTCGAGAACGAGGTGGAGTCCCGCGGGCTCCCCGCGGGCGGGCCGGGCGGCCCCGCGCCGCAGGCCCGGCTCCGTGCGGCCGGCCGGTCGCGCGGCGGCCGCGGCGGGCCCACCGGAGCCCCCGGGGGGGGGGGGGGGGGGGGCGCCCCGCCTCCGGCCCAGGG